>NZ_LIRL01000072.1 GCF_001419795.1 Streptomyces niveiscabiei | reverse complement strand
CCCACACCCCGCCACGCCCGGAAGTGACCCACCGATGGGAAAGCTGGCCGCGATGGCGGCCGGACTGCTGATCATGGTCGCCGTCCTCGCCGGAGCCGGCGCGGGCGGCCTCCTCTCCTCCGTCACCAGCAGCACGACCCAGCCCGGCCGGTCCGCGCTCACGGACATCCCGCCCGACTACCTCGCCCTCTACATGGAGGCATCCGCCACCTGCCCCGGCCTGTCCTGGACGACGCTCGCCGCCGTCGGCAAAGTCGAATCCGACCACGGCCGCTCCGAACTCCCCGGCGTCCACACCGGCGCCAACTACGCCGGAGCACAAGGCCCCATGCAGTTCCTACCGGCCACGTTCCGCTCCGTCGTAGCCCGCCACCCCGTGCCGGATGACGGCACACCTGCCTCGCCGTACGACGCCCGTGACGCGATCCACACGGCCGCCGCCTACCTCTGCGACTCCGGCGCCCGCGACAACCGCGACACCCCCGCCGCCATCCACGCCTACAACCACTCCGACGCGTACGTCGCGCAAGTCCTCGCCCAGGCCGACACCTACACCGGGGGCGCCGAGTTCGGCACCGACACCACCCCGACCACCGCCGCCCTGGAAGCCATCAACTACGCCCAGGGCCAACTCGGCCTCCCCTACGAATGGGGCGGCAACGGCCCCGCAGCAGGCGACACCGGCTTCGACTGCTCCGGCCTGACCACAGCCGCCTACGCCGCCGCCGGCATCCCTCTGCCCCGCACCGCCCAGACCCAGTACGACCACGGCCCCCGCATCCCCGCCGACGCCCAACTCCGCCCCGGAGACCTCGTCTTCTACGGCAACCCGCACGGCGGCATCCACCACGTCGGCCTCTACATCGGCGGCGGACAGATGATCGACGCACCCCGCCCCCGTGTCCCGATCCGTATCGAGCCCTACCGGTACGCGGGGGACGACTACGCCGGGGCAACCAGACCTGCCGGCGTCACCTAACAGCCCGCGTCAGCAGGCGATCACGCCCTCACTTCTCCAAGCGCAACCGTCGCCGGTCGACAGCGGCAGGGGTGAACGCGCGGCCAGATTCTCGGCGTGATCGACAACGGCCCCCAGCCCGGGAATGCCGCCGTTATCCCTTCCTCAACCGAACAAGGGCCGACAGAACCCAGCACCATCGGCTCTCGACTCGCCTTGATCCACTGGGTACTCGCTGACGCGGAGGCGGTGTTGGAACGCCGGATGATCGCCCGGGGGACTCGCCGAGACGCTGTCTGCCTCGGGCGAGGAGTCGCGGCGCGCCTGCCAGTCCGCAGGAGGTGTCGCCCGTGGTGGACGAGGCGCTGCTCGCGGGATCGGTCGTGCCGAGGTGGCATACCGACGCGGGGATCTCGGCGGAACAGCTCGCCACCCGCCTCCGAGGCCAACGTCCCTGTGGTCCGCTCCGGCGCGAAGCACCCCACTGTGCCCCGTTCCGCAACCCGTGAACAAAGCCAAAGGACCGTGGCCCGGCAGCAGTTCCTCTTCGCCCATCGAGGTGAAAAGCCCGTGCCGGACCCGGCACAGCCCGGTCTGCACGCCCATCGACGCGAGCATGGAACCCTCTGCTGTCGCCTCACCTCTTCGGGAGCGTTCCGTGCACCGTCGTCTGCGTACCCCCGTCCTGCTCGCCTGCGCCGCCCTGGCCGTGGGCGCGAGCACCGCGCAGGCCCACCCGGCCCAGCACCGGGCGAGCGCGCCTACCGCTTACAACGTCACCATCCACGTCTGCGACGCCTACCGCGCCGGCACCGACGACAACGTGTGGGGTCGCCTGCGCGACGGCAAGGGCACGGAGTCGTCCTGGGTCCTGTTCGACAAGTCGGGCTACGACGACTTCGAACGCAACGACAACGACACCTACAAGGTCTCGGTCCCGGCGGATTTCGATACCCCGAGCCAGATCGTCCTGTCCAAGGACGGCAGCAACGGCCTGTGCGTCGACAAGATCACTGTCCAGGGCGTCGACGGCGGAGACAAGCACATCTGGTACAACACCGCGATCGGCACCCAGTGGCTGGACCAGGTCGAAGACTGCGGGGGCAGCGCCGGCACGACCTGCCTGGGCAACGAGCACACCTACAACCTGTAGCCCACCGCTGCAAAGCGGGACCGCTTCTCGCACCCTCCCGCCGTCGGCCGGGCCTCCGCACCCGCGGAGGCCCTCCCTTCATGCACGGGGACACCACAAGATCACCCGGCCGAGTCGCCGCAATCATGCCGATGCTCACCGAGATCGGTACGACAACGGCTCACGCCTGAAGCTCTTTCCCGATTCACCCTTCCCGCATCAGGTTCCGCAGCAGGTGCAGGCCAGGGTAGTTGTCATACGGCTGGGTCGGGACGTTGATCACGGAGTGGTCGGTGTCGAAGACGGGGGCACCGCTCGGGCGGCGGGTGTACGGGAGGTAGCCGTAGTCCACTCCGTCGTGGATGTCGAAGACGGTCCAGGCAATGAGTTCCTGCTCGCCCTCGCGCAGGGGAGCTTGGCGACGGCCCGGCTGTAGATGGGGTCCGTGGCGAAGAGCCACACCTGGCGGACGCCGAGGGCGACGCGGACCGCGTTGATCTCCCGGGCCTTGGCCGCCGCGCGGTCCTCGAAGGCGCGGGCCGTCTCCTGGTCCCTGAGGTAGTCGTAGTCGGAGAGCAGGAGTTTCCGGTCGCCCTGGAGGGCTGCGATCGCCGGGCAGTCGCGTTCGAGGATCGCGCGTTCCAGCCGGCGGGTCGCATCACGCAGGAGGTCCGCGGTGGGCCCGTTCATCGGGGTCCCCGTCTGCCGGTCGGTCCCTCCGCGTCCCATTTCTTGAAGGCGTAGAAGGTGTCCATGACCTGTACGGAGGTCTTGGTGCCGAGGTGGGCGAGGTACTGGAGGTTGCGGCTGATCTCCGTGCGCTGGCGGTTGCCGACGCCGGTAGGGGTCTCGTCGGCGCTCAGGTCGATCTGCACCGCTGTGGCCTCCAGCCTTCCCGGCGTAGCCGTGCCGCGACGCCCGGTGTCGTCCGGCGCGGAGGTCAACTGCCGTGATCCGGCGGTTTGGTGGCCGTGATGTGGTCCGACAGTTGCTGTGCCAGGAGGTTAGCCGCCTCGACGGCGTCCCGCAGGACCGCCATCGCCGCGTCGACGCCGTACGTCTCGGAGTCTCCGAGTTGGTCCATCGCTTCGGCGAGGGTGGCCAGGCGTAGCGGGGTGGGTTCGCGGAGGTCCAGGAACCAGTGGAAGACTCCGCCGTGGCTGTCGCCGATGGCCTCGAAGGTGATGAGGGCGTCCTGCGGGCTGGTGATCATGCCGCTGTGCTGGGCCGCGCGGACCAGGTGGTAGACCGTGTCCGCCTCGCCCGGTTCGAGGGGGTTCCAGTCCGGGTCGATCGCGGGGAGGGTTTCGTCCCAGTCCTCGTCGAAGGCCAGGGCGATCTCCCAGGAGACTACGAGGTCGGTCAGCCAGTCGGATGCTTTCTCCTCGTTCAGGGTGAACAGGTGCATGGGTCTCTTCCTCCTTGGCGAAGAGACGGTCGCGGGTCATAGCAGCGGCTGGGACCGCCGTGGTTGGGGGGTGACGATTTCGTCGGGCCAGACGGCCTGCCAGACCGGCGGGGTGGTGCCGTAGAGGGCGTGGATGATGCCGAGGTCCTCCGGGTGCTCGACCGGGCGCAGCCGGAGGGTGAGTGTGCCGGGGAGGATGCCGCCGATCTCCAGGCCGTCGGCGGGGGTGAGGTGTCGGGTGGCGAGCACGTCGGCGAGGGTGTCGAGCAAGAGGGCGGAGGACTCGCCGTCCAGGCCCGTGACGGCGAGTTCGTAGTCGCAGCCGGGGCGGGTGTGCAGGCCGATCGTGTAGGCGAAGGGGTGGACGCCGAGTCGGGGGTCGCCGTGGACGTACTGCACGGCGCGGCCGTGCCGGTCGATGATCTCCTTGACGCGGCGGAGGTAGGCGTCGGGGTAGTTGTTGTCGGTCATGGTGCATCACTCGGGAAGTCGGGTGGGTGGGTGTCGGGGGCCCTCTCCCGGGTGGACGAGGTCCGGGAGAGGGCTGTTCCGCCCCCTGAAGCGGGAAAGGGGGCGGGGCCGGCGGCGGGGAATGCAGAAAGCCGCCGCCGGCGTCTGAGGGGCGGGCCGCTATGCGGTGTCCCGGCTGGGCCGGTGGATCCGTGGGTGGCGGGGCAGAGGTACTCGCCCCACTCGTCGTGGACGCGGGAGCCGGAGCGGTCCCGGATCAGCGGTTATCCGCAGTTCGCACAGGGACCGGCGTCCGTTCCCGGCGTGGGCCGGGCCTGCCCGTTGCGGAGCAGGCCCGTGATCAGGCGGCGGGCCGTTTCAACGTACGTCGCGTGCTCGTCGTCGATGACCGGGTTGCCGCACGCGCGATAGGCGAGGTCGATCTCGTCGCGGGGGACGTTCTCGACGCCGACCGTGCGGTTGCCGTCGGCATCGGTACCGATATTCAGGTACAGGGTCGCGCAGACGACAAGGTCCGCGCTCCCACACTCAACACATTTCATGACCATGCCAATCCCATGGCTGTGGGCAGTCAGGAGACCGGCCGCGTGCGGGCGTCGTACCAGGTACCGCCGCCGGTGTCGGGCGGGGTGAGCGGTGCGCCGTCGAACACGAGGGTGCGGCGGAAGCCGTGCGGGGTCCCGGTTGTCTCGCGGAGATAGTCACGGGCTCGCATCTCGGCGTCGTCGCGGGTGCGGCCCGCAGCGACCACGTAGCGGGGGCCGTCGAGGTCCTGGTGTGCGGGCTGGTCGAGGACGAAGGTGTAGGTCGGCATGGGGGAACTCCTTGTCGAGAAAAGGGGTGTCGGTCAGTGCAGTCCGGCGGTCCTGAGGACGCGTTGCGCTAGTTCCAGGGCGGTGCCGGGGTCGTCTCAGCCCGGGTCCTGTATGGCCACGTGGAGTTCGGGCGGTGTCGGGTTCGGCGGTGCGGTGCCAGGTGGAGCCGCCCAGGGAGAGGTCGACGTGGTAGGTGACGGGTACGGTGGCCTGGGCCTGGGGGGTCTGCGGGTTCTCCCAAGAGTGCTTCGGCTTCTGCGGGGTGGACGTGCCGGGGGATGAAGGAGCGGCCCGTCAACCGGCGGGCCGCTCGGGCGAGTTGGTACAAGCGGCACCGCGTTTCACCGTGTGCGCAGCAGGAGTTCGCGGTGGGCCCGGGTCTTCAGGTCGTCGGTGCCGCCTTCCAACGCCCGTTGTGCGCGGGCGAGTTCGTCGCCGAGGTCGTGGGGGACGATGCGCAGGTCGTGGTCGAGGTAGTCGGTGAGGGTCCGTTCGGCCGCGTACGCGGTGCGGCCGAGGTGGCGGGCGCGGTCGCGGAACATGCCGTCGAGGTGGTCGTGGCGGTCGCGGGCTGATGCTTGCGCGGCGTCGGTGGCGTCCTCGTCGACGGTCCAGAGGTTGTCGATCAGGTCGTGGAACTCGTCGATGAGCAGGTCGGTGCGCACGAGTTGGTTCTCCTCGGCCTCGAACGCCTTGGCGTAGTCGAGGGTCAGGCCGAGGGTGCGGCGGGCTTCGTCCAGGGTGGTTAGGCCGCTTTTGGTGTGGCGGATGCCCCAGCGGTGGACGGCGTCGCGGCTGGCGAAGCGTTCGGTGTTGCCGCAGGCGATGCGCCACGGGGTGACGACCGACTCGGCCGCCGACCGGCCGTCGTGGGAGTTGATCGCGGCGAGGTAGAGGACGATCTCGTCGTCGAGGCCGCCCCGGTCGATCACGATCGAGTGGGGCATCCGCATGGTCACGAACACCTTGCGTCCGCCGCGCAAGGCACCGGCCGACTCCCAGACCGCGTCATGCCGCTCCACCAGGTCCTGGAGGAAGCGGAAGATGCGCCCGTTCTGGAAGACCTCGTAGCGGTCGCCCACCGTACCCAGGGCGCTGCCGGTGTCCGAGCGGACCGTGACGTGCCGGCCCGCGGCTGTGTGAATGCCGTCGTCCCACTCGAACAGGGCGGGTCGCTTGGTGACGTCCCAGTCGATGCGGGCGAGCTTCAGCACCGCGTCGACGTCCGTGGTCCCGCCCGGGATCACGGTGCCCAGGCCGTGCCAGGCCGGGGTCGTGGTGTAGAGGGCGGCGGCGCCGGTGGTGGTGTCCAGGCCGTGCCCGGCGAGGATCTCCTCGACCTCGCCGCGCACACCGCGCCGTACGGTGAACACCTCGCCCGCGTCCCAGCCGGTGACGACCCGGTAGCGGCCGTCGCCGAGGTCCTCGACCTCGCCCTGGTCGATCCGCTCCTGGAACGCGCGGGCCTGCGCCCGCGTCTCCTCGATCTGGTCCGTCTTCTCCTGGGTGAAAGCGGTGTTGACGTCATGCATCATCGTCCGGCTCCTTCATGTCGGGTTCGCTGAGCAGCTGGGTGAAGAGGAAGACGGCGAGATCCACTTGGGCCTCTCGCGACAGGCGGACGAACACGGTCCACCGGAAGTGGGGTCCGGGCTCGTCGATCATCGAGTCGAGCCAGACGTCGCCGGTCGAGTCGTCGTATCCGTATCCGTGCAGGTGGCCGAGCCAGAAGTCCTCGTCGGTCATGGCCTGGGCTCTCTGCGCATGTCCCGCAGCACCTCGACGACACGGGACTTGCCCGGTTCTTCGACGCCGGCCTCGTCCTGGATGCGGCGGGCCGCCTCGTCGAGGAGACCGGCCTTGATCACAGGCACGGAGATACCGGCCTCCGCGCCGAAGGCGATCGGCGCGACGGCCAACGGCACGACCGGGCAGCCGTGGACCTTCATGAAGAACTTGACCGCCCACCCGATGTGGGCGTCACAGACCTCCACGACCGACCACAGGCGGTCGGTCCGCACGGCGTGCGTGGGGGTGGCCGGGCAGTCGCTCTCCCAGCACTCGGCATCGTTCGTGTTGTCGGTCATGAATCGTTTCCTCTCCTGTCCGGGTGGGGGTTGCGGGGGAAGCGGTGCCGGGCGCTGTAGTGGCCGTCGTGGGTGAGCCAGTAGGTGTTGCGGCCCGCCTCGAAGACCAGCGGCCCGTCCGCGCCGATCGCGCGCTCGTACGCCTCGTCGAGGCCGGGTCCCTGACCGTCCGGGGACGGGGCGGACTCGGACTCGGGCTCGGTGCGGCGCAGGAAGCCCAGCAGCTGCCGCTTCGCCACGACGGCGGGCAGGAGAGAGGTAGTGCCGCCGAGCGCGTTCACGGACGTACCGCCGTCGGTCCGCCGCCAGCCCGCCGCCATGTCGGCGACCCCGTCCAGCGGGATCAGCTCGGCCAGGTAGCGGTCGACGGCGTCGGTCGCGTTCTGTTCGAGGACGACGTCCCACAGCAGGGCCGCGCGCGCCATCTCCAGATATCCGGCGACGGCCTCACGCACCGTGCGGGCGAAGCCGACATCGTCGGAGACACCGAAGTAATGGGAGTACCACCACTCTCCGGTCCCGTCGAAGCCGTCGGACAGGGACGCGCCCGTGTACATGCGGCCGGCGATCCAGCGGCTTCCGTCGACGCCGAGGAAGATTCCCTCGAATTCGCCGGAGCGGGTTTCCGCTCGTTTCTGGTGAATCACCGTCCACGACATGACTTTGCTCCGTTCGCTGTTCATGATTCCTCCGTGATGTTTCCTTTCTTTTTTCAAGCGGCTCGGGATTCCTGGCGTTCGGCGTCGGCGTACGCACACGGATCCGCAGTTGTTGTGCGCGAATCCCAGCGCGTACAACCGGGGCGGTTCAAGGCCCGCTGTCCGGGCGATGTCCAGCATCTGGTCCTTCGTCAGATACGGCGGGCCGCACATCGGGAAGGACACCGTCCACGGCGCCGAGCCCTGCACGATCGCCGGCGCGCGGCGTTCCTCGGACCAGTCGATGCCGATGTGCAGCACCGTGTCCGCCGGATCGGCGTGAGCCTCCAGCCAGGCCCGACAAGAGCGCTGCTTGGGAACTTCCGAGCAGGGCACGGGGCGGCTGTTGCCAAGGAAACGGCGCTGGCGGAAGACCTCAAAGGGGGTGTGGCCGTCGGCGACACGGGTGACCGGTACGCCGAGCTTCCGCGCGGCGTCTTCCAGGAACCGGTACAAATCCTCGTCCTCGACAAGGGTGTCCGCGAACAGCAGGACGAGATCGCGTGTTCCGTGTTCCACGGCAATGCGCTGAGCGGCGGCCCAGCTGCCGATCCCGCCCGAGAACTGAACTACGTGAAGGGTCATTTCGGATTCCAACAGGGTTGAGCAAAACGGGCACGACCTGATGTGCCCGCCCGCACCGTCATATCGACGGATGACCCCGGCCACCTTCAGGGTGCTTTGTTTGCCTCACTCCAATACGGCACCGGAAAGGGCTCGATTGCCGCGCCCCGTCGATTTTTCCGACGAATCTGCGGCATCGCGGGGCGGCCGGGTTCCGGTGCCCGAGATGCGTTCGGTGTGCACGACCCATGTGACGGCCTGCACGGTGCTGGGCAACTCGCCCAGCCTCAGGGCCGCTTCGCGGTAGCAGTGGGCCAGCATCGCGTACCGGCGGACGGCGCCCAGGCCCCGGTCGCGTCTGCCATAGAGTTCGCCGACGGCGACGTCGTGGGCGTGGCGGTCGATCACGACCGCGTCGGGGTCGCACGGGTCGGCGATGCACCGGAAGAACATCCCGGTCTTCCGGGACAGCGGGAGAACCTCCTCGGGGTCCGCGCCCGCCATGATCCGGGTCACCTTGGCCAACACGTCCTGGGTATGACCGGTGGCCACACCCGTTTCGTACGCCCGGTACGCGAGGCGCCGGTTCTGCGACCAGGACTTGTTCGCCGACAGGGCCGCGATCACGCCCGCTCCGGCGCGCGGCCGGCCGTGGGTGATCTGGGATGCGAGGTCGTGGGCGGTGCGGTACCACGTACGCCCGCGCCTCATCTGTTCCGGGGTGGCGGCACACCACGTGGTGATGATGTTGCGGACGTACCGTTCGCGCGTCTCGTCGGACACGTCGATGTCGATCATGGTGTGCCTCCTTCCGGCAGGCCGCCGGGATCCGGCCGCTGGAGACCGGCCGGGCAGGAAAAGGCGACGGCCTCCGGAGATCTCCGGAGGCCGGTACAGGGGCCGTTCATGTTCCGTCAGAGCAGGGCCGCGACGTCCGGGTACAACTCGTCCTCGAACACGACGCGTTCGGGTTCCAGCTCTTCGACGGACGGGTCCGGGCCGGTGATCCGGCGGTAGGTGACCGTTCCCGCCGGATGCCCGGGCCCGCAAGGTGTACGCCGCTTCTCGATCACGACGCGTTCGCCCCGGCGATCGTCCTCGACGTACGCGGTGACGCGCAGGGCACGTCCCCTGTTGTCGGTGATCTCGCGCACCGTGATGTTGGTGAAGACCGGGGTGAGGTAAGCCCTGTTCTCGGTGGACTCCCGCCCGGTGGCCTCCCACTCGACCGTCACGAGGAGGTAGGCGTAGAACGACCGGACGGTCGCCCCGGCCCGGGAGGGGTCGTCGACGTGACGGACGCGGCGCCGATCCTGATGTCGGACGCCTCACTCATGATCATGTCCGCTCACCCCGGGGCTGCGGGGCCGCGCCCGTTCCCCGGCGGGAGCGGGCACGACGGACCGGACCAGATCTTCACGGCGTGTCGGACTGAAGGACCTTGAGCCACTTCCCCTTGGACAGCGGGCTCTCGCTCACGTCCTTGACTCCACGGTCCGCCTCCTGGACTTGGCCGCTCCACAGCTCTTCGTGTCCGACGAGGTATTCCGTCAGGGCCTCCGGGTCGTCGGCCACCGACACGGGCACCTTCACGACGGCCTCGAACTCGTACGCCAGCTCTTCGACCATCTTCAAGACGGCCGTGATCTCGATCAACTTCTCCGTGCTCATGGTGTCGTCCCTCTCCGTCAGGTCGTGGGAAGGGCCGGGGACACCGCTGTCGGACCGAGCAGTGCCCCCGGCAGGCCCCGCACCTCCCCGTCGGACGTCGACCGGGAGGGTGCGCGGGGTTGGGTATCCGGCCGGTGGTGCCAGGCGTGTCCAGTGGTCGTCCGCTGGCGAGCCCCGTGCAGGGCAGACCGGGGGTGCCACCACCCGAGCATCGCTCCAGGTGACGGTGGCACCCCCGGCGGACCCGTACCCCCTCCGAGGTGGGGAGTTGAGGGGGTACGGGCGTCGGGAACGGCGGACGCATCCGCCGCAGGAGTGAAAGGAGGTTGTTTCAGCTCCGGTCGAGCGCGTGGAAGACGTCCGCGCGCTGTCGCGGGGACCAGTCGCCGGTCAGGCGGACCGTGGTTTCGGTGACCCGGCTGTCGCCCTCGTAGGGGTCGTCGTACCGGCCGGACAACCAGGCGTGTTCGGGGGCGTCCGTACCGACCGGAGCGAACGACGGTTCGGTCGCCCCGGTCGGGCTGATCGTGTCGGCGGCCCAGGCGATCACGTCGTCGTCCCACGTCTGCGCGTGGAACTCGTCGTACTCGACGCGGCTGATGGACGGCCGCTCGATCTCGCGGAAGTCGCCGTCCAGCCACTCCCCGCCGCACGGTTCCCCGTCGGTGGTGACGGTCTGCGGGGTGCGGTAGCTGACCACGTGGCGGGTGATCTCGATCGTGTACGCCATGGTCAGGCCGCCTGCTCGACGCCCGATGCGGGGCCGATGTCGTACGACGTCGCCCAGCCCTGGCGGACGCTGTAGCTCTCGCTGTACTCCATGCGCACCGGTGCGAAGTCCCGCCGGACGAAGGGGCCGGGCCGGGCCGCGTCGGCCCTGGGCCAGTCCCAGCTTCCGGGAGCCTGTGTGGGAGGGAACGGCAGGACGCCGTGTTCGCCCTGCGGGAACCCGTCGGGCTCCACGCCCAGTGCGTACAGCAGTCCTTGATGACGACTGGTGGTGATCGAGTAGCGCACCTGCGGCATGGTGACCGTGCCGTCGTCCAGCACCCATGCGATCGGGGTGCTGTAGCTGTACACCTGGTAGACGATGCGTCCGGCGTCGGCGTCCGACCGGTACAGGTCGGCCCACCGCTGCGGTAACCGGCCGACGCAGTACGACTGCCGGTCCGTGGCGCTCAAGGCGCCGTGGGTGGTGAACGGCTGACGGGCCGCCAACGCCCGTCGCACCGCCCACGATTGCGTGGCAAACTTGGGCATGGTCCGGTTCCTCTCCGAAGAAACGGGACGGTGAGGGCCCTCAAGGCGCTGTGCGCCCGGCAGACAGGGGCGCGGCGGGGCGGCATCCCCGTGGCGCTTACCAGGGCCCTCATGCGAAGTGGGGCCGTCGTCGGCCCCCGTGCGGGCAGGCGCCGCCAATTGGCGCCCGCTCCGCTTCTACAGGGTGATCTCCGTGCCGGTCGTCAGGTCGAGGATCGCCAATTGGCGGCGTCGTAACCCGGCGGCGGTCGCTGCGCGGCGGTCGGGGATGATCTCGACCGGGTCGATGTAGATCACGCCGTCGTGCAGCCAGCCGCCCAGGCCGTTCACGTTGCCGTGCGCGCCGGTGATGTCCCGGACGAGGTCGGCGAACGCGTCGTACGGCGCGGTCGCCGGGAGGGTGTGCGGCGCCGGGGTGGTGCTGACCGCGTAGCCCCGGGTGGGTACGTACGTGCTGCCGTCCGGGCGGGTCATGATCGTGAATCCGCCGTTCAGGAACAGGTCGTCGTACAGGTGGGCCAGTGCGGTCGTCGTCGGAACGGACATGTCCGCTCCCCTCTTCACAGGGTTCCCGCCCGGCATGGCGGGGGCCGTGCGGGACTGCACGGCCATGAGGGGCGCGCGTCCCGGCATGGACGCGCGCCCCTCATGGCCTGACAGTCACTCCCCGGCGTGCACGCCCAGCAGAGTCAGGACCGGCCCCCATTCGGCGTTGCCGTACTCGTGGACCATCCACGCGATGACCGCCGCCGTGAACGCGCTCACGCACGTCGCCCCCGTGTGCTGCACGACGTGCAGGAGGCGCGCCCGGTCGGCGTACCAGGGGAGGCCGGTCTTGACCGAGCAGCCGAACAGGCGGGGGTGGAACTCCCGGTGGACGCGGCCGATCCGGGGGTGCGAGCGGCTCGCGTGCACGCGGTGACCGTCCGTCGGATGCTCGCTGAGCTTCTCGAACCGCCACGCCTGCCCCTCGCTCGGGCCGGACGCCAGATGAATCGTGGCGCCCGGTTCGATGACCGTGGCAGTCGCTTCGTGGATGAGCTGCATGACCTTCTCCTCGATCATGTGCCTGTTGCGGACGGGCGGCGGCATCCCCTCGCGGGGGGACGCCGCACCCATGCCACGCGGCAGACGCGCTCACCGGTATGCAGAGCACCCGACGATCTGTCCGAGCCAGAAGAACAGCGAGCACCAGCCGATCAGGTGCCACGTCCGGGGGGGGGGACATCACGCCAGTCCGAACTGAAGATCGGCGCTCAGGTCCCGGCCCGTACGCGCCGCCCAGCGGCGCATCCCGTCCACCCGGTGCGGGTGGAAAGGCGCCCATTGGGTCGGCTCCACGCGCAGGAACTCCCGCGCTTCGTGCTCCTCGATCGACGTGATCATCCGGAGGAGTTCCGCGTACAGGTCCTCGTCGGTGCAGTCCTTGACGACCAACGGGAATTCCGCGTACGTGTTGATCTCCTCCGAGTAGCCCGACAGGGCTTGATCCCGGTTGCTGTTGCGCGCCGGGTACTCGATCCGGACCGTGATCGAATCCTCGAAACGGCCCGTGTGATCACTGGCGACAAACACCCAACCGGGCTTGTAGATCACGTCAGAGATCAGCTTGATCGCGCTTTTTGCTTCCATGATCCGTCTCCAATGGGTCAGGACATGGGGACTCCGGCATGAGCACCCCGATCAGCGCGCGTACACGTCGCGCGTTCAGGTGGAACTCAGCCGGTGAAAGGGCTGCTAAAGCGCGATGAACTCTCACCTAAATACGGGAGTCCGGGACCCTCGAATGCCGACGATATTGGACTTTTCGAAGATATTCTGCGCCTCATTCCGATGCCCCCGACCGCTCGAGGTCGGGGGCATCGGAATGCTTGTCGCGCTCACTCTTCCTTCTGGCGCCGCGTGCTGCGGTAGACCATTTCATCCCGCACTGCGTCAAGGGCGGCGGACAGGGACCGTAATTCCCTGAGTCCTTCTTTCCGTGCACGTTTCAGCAGGGACGACGACTCCGGGGCACCCCCGTACATTTCCCGGGCGACCTTGCCCAGCACACCGGCACGACCAAGATCGTCAGCGCCAGCCGCATGACGCAGGGCCGACCGCAGCAACGGGAAATCGCTTCCGTCACCCCATGCCAGACGAAAGATCTCCGCACTGTTTCCCGACAGGTACGGGGTGACTGCGAGCACAGGAAGCCTGTCGGCTCGCGTGATCTGCTTTCCCGGAGTTCCGCCGTTTTCCCCGGGCTTGACGTTCAGCCGGTACCCGTTCCCGGCGGCGGCATCCCGGACCGCCCAGTACTGGATCTTCTTCCGCGTCACGATGATCGTTTCGCCGTCCCGGCGCACGTACTGCCAAGCGGACGGCTCACGGGTGGCCACCCAAACCGCCGCCACCTCGCACTTCTCCACGATCTCACGGAGCCGTTTCGCGAAGATCAAAACCGCGTCCTGCGTCACGTCGTCGCTCACGTCGTCGGTGCCGTACAGGGCGCGAGCGCTCCGCGCGACGGTCGCGCTCCCGTCCATGCGCTTGCGGGAACGGGTCGCGTCGACCGCACGGCAGTAGCGACGCGCGATGGTCCGTAATTCGGCGAAGTCTTCTTCTGTCACGTGTTTGAGGTCTTCCGCCGTGACCGGATCACTCTTCCGGATCACTGTATTTTCGGTTCCTGTGGTCTGATTTTCCATGACCGCATCCGATCATCCGGGGCGCCCATCACTCTGAATTGCGCCAGTAATTCAATTGTCCCGCCATTCCGGCACAATGCAACCCGAATTTGACAGTCACCGCATTTTGACCAGAGAAATTCAGAACACCCCGAATGATGAAAATACCGACCCGAAACGGGAGTGAATCGATCACGCGAGAAAAATGAATCAGGAGTCGAATTGGAGGGATAATGGGCGATGGAATCGAGAATAGTTAATTCCATGCGGAAAATGTCTCCTACCGGCGGCGCACCCGCCCACCCCACCGCTCGTCTCCTCAGGGACCCCTCTGGGTACTTAGTTGCGCAGGACGTCAGCAGGGATTAAAAGCCGTCTGACCTGCGACAAGGACGACTCCGGGGGCTTCCCGCCTAATGGGTACTGAGACAGGAATCGAGATAGGCACTGAGAAAGGAAGTCTCATCGGAAACCCCGAGAGCGATCCGATCTCCCAGCAAGAATGCATGTAGGGTGCGCCATCCCGGAACATCCGAGACTTTTATCGACCTTTCGAAAAGAGGAACCGGGCGCATTACCTGCTCCGCGCTGTCCTGTCTCAAGGTGGAGAAACGGCCAGCCATTTGCGCACCCCCACCCTGTCCGTCGACGTCCGGCGCACGATTCCCCGCCGGGTCAAGATCCAGGGCTTCGGCGCAGTCGGCGGGCGTCGCGCCAGACCCCCGTCCACAGGACCACCCCACACTCCATCAGGCAGCGAAACGCCTCTGGGCTTGCAGAAAGGCCGGCTCGCGGTACTGCTCGCCTGCTCCCAGGGGCCGCGTCAGCAGCCACATCGCGTCGGGCTGGGCAAGCGCGTCCGCGACCTTCCTCTGGGCCTCCGCCAGATGGACGAGCGCTGCACTTCTCGCAGCCGGATCCTCCGCTACAAGCCCGAGCGCCCAACCCAGTCGCTCGGCCCACGCACAAGCATCGTCCGCATCTGCACCTGCCTCTTCAGCCACGCACGGGCTCATCTCCCAGCGCGGTCGGCACGCCGGCGTCGGACGCGAGCAGGAACCGCCTGCTCTCTCTTCATCTCAAGTGACCACGAATCAAGTGACCACGAAACAGACGCCCGCCGACTATGCCGAAGCCCTGCACAGCCCCTCGCGTCAAAGAACACTCCCGCACGCCCAAAATCAGGGGGATTTTCCGTTCAGGCCTGACGAGGACACGACGGTTCGCGTCCGGTTTCCCTGTACTTAGCCGATCACTGGCCTGGACGGCCGAAAGGGTCCCTCCTGCCTGACACGATCTCAACCCAGCGGCAGCGAGCCGTTCGCGATCTTTGATGGCCGCCAGGCAGTGGGCGTCGGCGTTGCTGATTTCCGGTGCCATGGGCCATGGGAAGCTGACGGCGCATTACCGCAAGATCCGGAAGAGGCGCAGAGGGGCTAAGAATGATGATGTCGAAAAAGCTGGGGAAACTTTCCGCGCGTCGCGGATGGGCGGCGGTTCTCGCCCTCGGCCTGACGCTGGGTTTCTCGCTCTTCAACGCGGGCCCCGCATCGGCAAGCGTCATCGTGCAGAACACCTTGATACGCAACTGGGAAACCGGCATGTGCCTGGAATGGAATCCGGCCGGCAGCGACTACGTCATTACGGGAACCTGCAATTTCGAGACCAATGTGCAGAGATGGGATGTCGAGTTCCAATACCACGCCAACTACGATGTCGTCACCATCAAAACCCGCAGCGGCAAGGCCCTGACGTGGACCAATGACTTTACAAGTGTAAAGACATTGAATTACGCCGCCGGGTCGTCCAACCAGCAGTTCGCCGGGGTCGGCTCAAGCTGGGATCAGGTGCAGCTCACCGACGTCAGCACCCGGCACTGTTTGGACAGTAACCGCGTCGGCCAAACCTACGGACTCGGCTGCAACGGCGGTGGCTACCAGAAGTGGAAGCTGGGCTACTGAACCAGCCTGAGCCGAGGTGGGCCGCTATTGCGGTCCACCCACCGACGGACCGCGTGCGGCCTCTTGACGTCAACGGCAAGCCCCACCACTTCAGCGACCATGATCAAAATCCCGGCGGCGAGGCGGACGAATACCGCGTCTGGCCCACGAGCGCCGCTGTGCTGGAGCTGGAACGAGCGCTATGAGGCAGGGACGGCCGGGCCGACGAGCCATTCCGGCCATGGCGGGATCGACACCCGCTACGACGAACTGGACGTCCTGCTTGCATCCCACCGCCAGACGCCGGACGACGCGCATCGGCTTGTGGGTGAGGTGCGGTTCAATGCGGCGGGTCGCTACCGGGCCGAAGGACTCGACTACTGATGGGGAGTCATCTGGCCGTGATTCTCACCGAGGGTGACCAGCCGATCGGTGACGCTCGCCTGCCTGCTCTGGACGCGACGCTCGGCCGCGGCTGGCAGCGAATGGCCCGGCCAAGCCCTAGCTTGATCACCATGAGTGCCGACATCACGTCGTTCCGTATCCAGATCTCGCAGGCTGATCTGGATGACCTGCATGATCGCCTGGCCCGCACCCGGGCGCCGTATCCGGTGCCCGGCACCGGCTCCGACTGGAGCCGGGGTATCCCGGCGGCCTACCTCGATGAACTGGCCGCCTGCTGGGCGGACGAGTTCGACTGGCGGGCCCACGAGGCCCAGCTGAACACCTTTCCGCAGTTCCTCACCGAGGTCGACGGGCAGACCATCCACTTCGTGCACCTGCGCTCACCCGAGCCCGATGCCGTCCCTCTCCTGCTCAACCACAGCTATCCGACCTCGTTCGTGGAGTTCCTCCAGGCCGCAGGTCCCCTGACCGATCCGCGGGCCCACGGAGCAGACCCGGCCGACGCCTTCCACGTCGTCATCCCGTCGCTGCCCGGCTTCGCCTTCTCCAGTCCGCTGTCGGCACGGGGCTGGAACCTGGAACGGACCGCAATGGCGTTCGGGGAGCTGATGACCCGGCTGGGCTACCCGCGCTTCGGGGTCGAGGGCGGCGACCTGGGCGCCGGGGTGACCGGCCGCATCGCGATGCTGCTGCCGGACCGGGTCATCGGCGCACACACTCACGGAGACCGCCTCCAGCTCGGCATGGCCGGCGAAGACCTCCCGGTCCCAGACGGCCTCGACGCGGAAGAGCGCGCCGCCCTCGAAGCGGCGCAACGGGCCTGGTCCCAGATGAAGGGCTACCGGGTCCTGCACTCGACCATGCCCAACGCCCTGTCTGCCGGCCTGGCCGACTCCCCGATCCTCCAGCTGGCCTGGATCGCCGAGAAACTCGCCCAGTGGGCCAACCCCGCCACACCGATCAGCCGCGACGACGTCCTGCTCACCGCCAGCCTCTACTGGTTCACCCGCACCGGCCCCGCTGCGGCCGACTTCTACTGGGAACTGGCCCACGCCCCCGACAACGGCTGGGGCGACCCAGGCAACGTCCCGATGGGCTCCTCCCTCTTCTACAGCGACCCGCTCATCCGCAAAGTCCTCCACCCCGGCGGCGGGCCGTCCTTCCTCAGCGAGCACACCGAAGGCGGACACTTCCCCGCTTTCGAGGTCCCCGACCTGTTCGTCGATGACATCCGCGCCTTCTTCCGGCACCTCCGAAGCTGACACCCTCCTGATCACGGAACGCACCCTCGGCCCCCTGGCCGCCGCCCAGGCCGACCGCTTCCTCACCCTCGCCACCCACTCCGAACTGCACACGGAGGAGGAGCACCTGACCGAGGCCGAAGCGGACCTGGACGAATCCCTCGACGCCCTCCTGGACCAGAACCACGACCACCCCGGCGAGACGGGAATGACCACAATGGAAGCCCTCGCCAAGACGCCGTACGACTTCTCCCCGGCCCGCATCCGCTACGAGGAACGCGTCATCGAACTGCTCCACTCGGCGGATCAGGACGACGGCGACACCCCACGAAGCCGCTGACGGACATCGGTGCACGGGGCGAGCCCGACCGAAGCAGTCCGGAACAAGCGGAACCACGGTGCCCCCGACAACCGTTGGACACTGCTCGAAGGGACCCGAAGAGACCGCTGAGGACATGCTCGGCCATCAGTGCCGTCTCAAGGCGGTCCGCTCCCGGGGGCTCATCGTGCCGCCCGGCCGGATCGTGGCGACCCGAAGCAGGGCCCTCCGGCTAACGGCCGACTCCTTTCTCCTGACGGCCGTGATCGCCACGCTTTGTCCCATGACGGCATCGCCTGACTGGATGCGCTCGCCGCGGGAGGGAGGCTGGTTCGCGGAGGACTTGGACCGCCGTCCCGAAGCATCGCGGCACACCGAGCTGATCCACGGGCCCTTCGTTTCCATGGCGGCGCCGCACCAGATCAAGATGCAGCGCCGGAGGCAGTTCCGAAGATGTGGAGTGCGAGACATGGTCCCCACGCGGCATGCAGTCGTCGCACGGCGCGGGGGCGGGATGTGGAAGCCTCGGGCAGGAGGCGGACGGCGGTCTGAGGGAGGTCCGGAGGACACGGCACGTGCGGGACGGCCGGGGGACCTGGAAGTGTCGGAGCGGTTTCCGGCCTCGGCCCAGGAGTGAGCTCAGTCGCCGGACGTCTGCTCCCGGCGCGGCGCTTGGGGCGACATCGCGGCCTCGGCCTCCGCCTTGGCGTCGCTCACCGCGGCGGCGGCCTGCTTCCCGGCCTCGTCAGCAGCCGTCGCAGCGTCGAGTGAGACCGCCGAGCCCGCGTCGAGCTCGGGAACCCGACCGTTGCGCGGCGCGTCGGCGGCGTCCTCGGATTGCGTGGGCTGGGGACTGCCGGTCGTCGACTGGTCCCCGAACGCGCTCGTGACGGTCCGCACCGCCTCGGTCAGCTCCCCCGGGATCACCCAGAAGGTGTTGTTGTCGCTGCTCGCCAGATGCGGAAGCGTCTCCAGGTACTTGTAGGCCAGGACCTTCGGGTCGGCGTTGTTGCGATGGACGGCCTGGAAGACGAGTTCTACCGCCTTGGCCTCGCCGTCCGCCCGCAGGATCATGGCTTGTTGCGCCCCCTGTGCCTCCAGGATGTCCTTCTGTCTCGTGCCTTCCGCGGTCAGGATCTTGGCTTGCCGCTCCCCTTCGGCGTGCAGGATGGCCGCGCGCTTGTCACGCTCGGCCCGCATCTGCTTCTCCATCGCCTCCTTGATGGTGGCCGGTGGATCGATGGCCTTGATCTCGACACGGTTGACCCGGATGCCCCACTTGCCGGTGGCGTCGTCGAGGACGGCGCGGAGCCGGGAGTTGATCTCCTCACGCGAGGTGAGCGTCTCCTCCAGGTCCATGCTGCCGATGACATTGCGCAGCGTGGTCACAGTGAGCTGATCGATCGCCTGTAGGTAGTCGGCGACCTCGTAGGCCGCCGCCCGCGGGTCGGTGATCTGGTAGTAGAGCACCGTGTCGATGTTCACGACGAGGTTGTCCTCGGTGATCACCGGCCTGGGGTCGGACGAGTACACCTGCTCGCGCACGTCGAGTCTGGTATTGACGCGGTCCGCCACCGGCAGGACGAAGTTGAGGCCGGGTTGCAGCGTCCGGCTGTACCTGCCGAACCGCTCGATGTTGTAGCGGCGCGCCTGCGGGACGATCCGCACCGTGGAGGCGACAAGGAAGACGACGACGATGGCCGCCACGAGAGCGACGATGACAACCGGGTCCACAGTGCCTCCGTTGCTGTGTTCAGCCGTTCATGGAAGGAGTTCGCGGGGGTAGACGATGGCCGTGGCGCCTTCGATCTCCATGACGTCCACCAGCGCTCCCGCGGGGATCACCAGGCTTTCGTCGAGGGCGCGGGCGGACCACTCCTCGCCCGAGAGTTTGATCAGGCCGTGAGTGGCGGTGACCTCCCGCATGACCTCGGCCTGCTTGCCGACCAGCGCATCGCTGCCCTCGCGGATGAGGGGTTGCTGTGTCATGTGCCGCAGCGCGACAGGACGGACGATGACGAGACCCGCTGCCGCCGCAACCGCGAAGGCCACGGCCTGGCCGAGAGCGCCGACCCCCACACCGGCGACCACGGCGGTGACCAGGGCCGCACCCGACAGCAGTCCGAAGACCAGCGTCAGAGTGAAGAACTCCGCGGCCCCCAAGGCCGCGGCGGCGAGCAACCAGACGAACCACGGCATCGAATCGCCCTCCTCTTGGGGCCTTCTTTACCAAGCTACTCCCCATAGCGCTGGACAGGACAGACACCAGGAGTCACATTCGCGGTAGTCGTGGCGTGTGGCCCGATCGGTCGGGACGCACCTGCCGAGCGGAGGGCCGGGGTACGCGTGAGGCGCTCGGCCCGTGCGGCGGCGACCTCCTCGGCGCGGAAGTGCCGGGTGCGCGGATCCTCGACGCGCCGCCGAGCGACCTACTTTCATCCCGCCGCGCATGTGCGGGACCCGGCGGCCTAGTAGTGCTTCGTTAGGTCTAGGCGCTCGTGTTGGAGATGGCCTCGAAGGCATCCAACGTGCCGCGGCTCTCGGAGCCGCCCTCCTCGAAGAACGAGACCGGCTCCTGGAGCGAGAAGTGCTGGTTGATGAGGGGGAACGACTTGATGTCGGCCGCCCGCAGCGTGACGTACTTCGTCGGGTCCGTGTGCAGCGTCAGGGTGGTTTCACCGGTGGCCTTGTCGATGACTTCCACGGTGAGGTTCAGGTAGATGAGCATCTCCGAGCCGCCGTTGCTGGAGGGCCGCAGAACGCTCAGTGGCGTGAGCGTCCTGTTCGACGGCGTCAGGCTGATGATGGCTCCGCTGTCGGGCGTGCTCGGGCTGGTGTCCGCTTCCATCCGGAAGCCTTCGACCTCGAATGCGGCCCCGTCCTCCGTGGCGGTCCTCGGTGTGAGGTTGATGCCGCCCTTGAAGTCGAGGGAGAGCGTACCCAGGATGTTGAGCTTCAGCGGCACATTGGCCGCGTACATGCTGTGCGGGCTGCTGACGCCGACCGGCGGCGTGGGAATCCTCGCTCCGGTCACAGCGCCCGGAGCGAGAGCGGCGGCCTTCCCGATCTGTGCGTGTGCCGGTGTGGCATCCGCGATGGTCGAGGGAAGGGTGGCGGCAATCGCGAGGGCGGCGAGGAGTGATGCACTGCGCTTCAAGATCGTCATGCCGGGACCAACGACCTATCCGCCCGAACGGCACGGCAGCTGCGTTACGCGAGTGAGCAGGACTGCGAGCTGTAGCGACGGGCGCCGGTCACAGCCAGGTGGTGGTGGGGGGCGGGTACCGGTGATGAGCATCGCCAACCCTTGTTCGCCAGACGGGCGGTGCGCGAGAGGCGGGAGGACGAAGCTTGCGCGAAGTCGGTCAGATCGCTCATCCGCAGGGTGTGTCCAGGGGTACTCGAAGTGGGAGATGCCGGCGTCGCGCTGCAACTGGGTGTCCCGGAGGACCAAGTGGCCGTTCAACGAGAGCCGTAACAACAGCAGACAGGCATCAGCGATGCCTGGTCCTCCCGAACCACTACTGATTCTTCAGGGTGTGGTAAGCGCATAGGCGGGGTCCGGGCCGTCGCGCGTGCCGCAGAGGTGAGCGAGACGACGGAACGGAAGGGCGTCTCCGAACTGGAGGGCGGTGAGGACCCGCTGCCCGTTGGCCGGGCCTGGTTCGCTGGGACGGCGGCGGTCGCAAGAGTGCCGAGGAGTTTGACCCGCTGCTCGTTCCGATCTGTTGGCGCTGGTCGAGCCGGATGAGCGGGGCGATCCGATGCCGCCCCTGCGCTGGACGACCAAGCCGCTGCGGTCTCTGGCGGGGGAGCTGACCAGGCAGGGGGCATGCCGCTTCGGCGCCGACCGTGGGCAGGCTGTTGCGGGAGAACGGTTTCAGTCTGTCGGCCAACCGCGTCGTTGACCGGGACCATCGGCCGTGCCGTGTCGGCCTCCTCCCCGGACAGCGCCACCGGCGTCCGAAGGCCCGCTACCGCAAGACATCCAGCAAGTACCAGTTCCAGCGTGCAGACCTACACACTGGACTTCACGATGGTCAAGGATGGAGCCCACCATCCGCCCACCAACTCGGCCAACACCCACTGCTCGTCGGTGAGATCACTCGGATACGACTCGCGATCACTCACCCCGCCACCCAGGCGAACCCCGAACGCCCGACCGGCAGCGATACACCCACGTCACATCATCGAGCGATGACAAGCCGGACGGAAGATCACGTACCGCACTCCCATGGCCAGGCGCCGGATGGGAACTGCCCACCGCGACCGCCCTCTTCCCGACCCCTCCCGATGGCGGCAGCCGCTCACCGCAGGCCGCGCTGCCCGAGGGGCCGGAGCCGCGGCGGCGCTGATCGGCCGTCATCCCGATCGAGGCGGTGACGATGAGAAACGCCGCCAGCCACTGCGCCCAGGTGAGGTGCTGGTCCAGGAGGAGGAGCCCGACGAACGCGGCCATCACCGGCTCCAGGCTGACGAGAATGCCGAAGGTCCCGGCCGAGATGCGTTGTAGGGACGCGAGTTCCAGGGAGTTGGCCACCACGGTGCTGAGCACGGCGACGACCAGCCCCGCACCGAGGACCCGCGGGTCCAGGAACGCCGCGGGCTGCTCGACGACGGCGACGGGTACGGTCAGCAGCGCCGCCCACAGGGTCGCCGGGGCCAGGATGTTCCGTCCGCGGTAGTGGTGGCCCACGTGGGCGCCGATCAGCATGTAGGCGCCCCAACAGGCCGCCGAGGCCAGGGCGAAGGCGACTCCGACGGTGGAAAGCTCGTCGGTGGGCGCGTAGTTGATCAGGAACACACCGCAGGCAGCCAACCCGGCCCATGCGACGTGACGGTCAAGGCGCCCAGGAACTGGAGGGTGACGGCAATGCCGAGGGGCAGCCTGGCGAAGCTCTGGTAGATGGTGATGTTGACCGCGGCCAGGGAGGTGCCGAGCAGGACGATGAAGAACAGTGCGCGGCGGTCCATGGGCATCCGAGGACGCCGGTACAGCCACAGCAGCGGAGCGCCGAAACCGAACCGCAGTGCCGTGATCACGATGGGGCCCGCCAGCGCGAAGGTGACCTGCGCCGTGGCCTGGCCGCCCTGTATGGCCACGTTGCCGACCAGGACCATGGCCACGCCCGTGGACACCGACGACCGCGCTGACGCCGCGCCCTTCGGCACGCTCAAGTCCCCGGCACGGAGGAACGCCCCCGCGCCCCGGCGGGGGGATGCGCACGCACGGAAATCCTCACGGAGGCGGTCGTGAGGACCCTGGCCTGCAAGGACCCGCAGGCGCACCGGGTCCATACGGTCAGGCCGTCCTCCGTGCGGTGCTGGGAGACCGTCTGTGCCGGCTGGTCGTCCGGCCAGCCGCAGTACGGGCATGTGGACATGCCGGGGCTCCTCGTCCGGAGGGGGTGGAATCTCGGCTCAGTCTGGCCCAGGCCCTTCCACGCGGTCCAGGTTGGATAACTGCACGGAAACGTGTATGCCAGCTTCATGATTGATTTACGGCGGCTCACCGTCCTGCGTGCCATCGCCCACTACGGCACCGTGACGGCTGCGGCCGCGTCCCTGCACCTGACCCCCTCCGCCGCATCCCAGCATGTACGCCGGCTCAGCCGGGAGTTGGAGGTTCCGCTGCTGGAGCCGCACGGCCGCCGGGTGCGCCTCACCCCTGCGGCCCGCGTCCTGCTGCGCCACGCCGACCGGCTGGAAAACTATTGGCAGCGGGCCGAAGCGGAGCTGGCCGCCACGAAGGCGGCGACGCTGCAGGGGACGCTGCGCCTGGTCGGTTTCCCCACCGCCATCTCGGTCCTGTTGGCGCCCGCAGCCGCACAACTTCAGCGAGATTGGCCGCAGTTGACCGTCACCATCCGGGAGGTCGAGCCACGCGACTGCTTCGACCTTCTTTTCTCCGGGGACGCCGACCTCGCCGTCGTAGAAGCCACCGTCGACAACCCTCCGCTCAGCGACGAGCGGTTCGAGCAACACGCCCTTTTCGACGACCCCTTCGAACTTCTCACCCTCAGTGGCCACCGGCTGGCCGGGCGGCCGACCGTCACGGTCCAGGACCTCGCGACCGAGCCGTGGATCGTCGGCTTCCCCGGCAGTTCCGCCCGCCAACTCATCCTCGCCGCCTGCAACAGCGCCGGGTTCACCCCTGCCATCGCCCACCAGGCCCGCGAATGGTCCACCGTGGCGAGCCTTGTTGCTCACCGGCTCGGTATCGCCCTCGTTCCGCAGGCGGCGTCCCTGCCGCCCGACCCCGATCTGGCGCGCACCCCCCTTTCCGGCAGCGCCCGGCCGACCCGGCGGTTCCTGTCCGTCCTGCGCAGCGGAAGCGGCGACCACCCGGCCATTGCCACGGCCGCCGCCCTGCTCGACTCGCTCGTCCCCCGCCAGGGGCGACCCGACGGCCCGTGAGCGGGGGATGGGCATCGCCGTCGCGGAAGACGTCGCGTGGGCGCTGGGCCTCGACGTCGATGCCGCGCCGGCGCCCGGCCCGCTTGAAGCCCGAGCGGCGCTGGGCGAACGAGAGTCGCGCCGCCCGGCGGCAGCTTCGAGGGCCTTCTCCAACCGCCGACCCCGATCACCCCTGCCGCGCGCCCCGAAGACGCGATGCCCTCCGAGGCGCGCGGCAGAGGTCTCCGGTTCAGGCGTTGTAGCCACCGTGGGCATCCAGCACCGCGCCGGTGACGTACGACGCGGCAGGGCTCGCCAGGAAGGCGATCGCCGCGGCGATTTCGTCGGGGTGCCCCATGCGTTGCAGGGACAGCGAGCTGAGCAGGGCCTTGAGGGTGTCGGGGTCCGGCGGTTGCATGCCGCTGTCCATCAGTCCGGCTTCCACGACGTTGGCCGTGATGTCGCGGGGCCCGAGATCCCGCGCGACCCCCATGGTGTACCTCTCGATGCCCGACTTGGTCGCCGCGTAGTCGGCAACGCCCGGGACGCCGGCCCGGGAGCCCAGTCCGGAACTCACCGTGATGATGCGCCCGCCCGTGCGCAGCACCCGGGAGGCGGCCCGGATGACGGCGATCACGCCGAGGTAGTTGGTGGCGTGCATCCGGTCCAGTGCGGCGGTGTCGGCGTCCGGGTCGTCCACCGTACGGCCCTGCTCCACCGAGATCGCCGCGTTGTTGACGAGGATGTCCAGGCCGCCGAAGTGCGCGACCACGTCGTCGATCAGCGCCGGCGCCCGGCTCGTGTCCGCCTGGTCGGACTTGAAGGCGACGGCCTTGGCTCCCTTGCCGTGCACCTCGTCGACGACGGCCTGCGCCTGCTTCCCGGAGCTGACGTAGGTGAAGGCGACGTCGGCGCCCTGCTCGGCCAGCAGCCGTACGGTCGCGGCTCCTAGCCCGCGCGATCCCCCGGTGACCAGGGCGACCTTGCCCGTGAGTGGCTTGCTCATTCTTCTCACCTCGTTGAGTGACCCTTCCGGCAGTCGCAACGCTAATTGTTACGACACCCCAGTTGCAACCTTCTTTGTTACGACTGCGCTGTCGTAACATGAAGCGTTGCAGCCGAGAGCAGGGATTCATGAGCGCCAACAGCAGGTTGACCATCGCCGCTCACGCGCTGGCCTGGATCGGTCTCTACCAGCGCCAGGGCCATGAGGTCGCCACCTCCGAGCAGATCGCGACCAGCGCGAACACCAACCCCGTGGTGATCAGGCGGCTGCTCGGCGAACTGCGCAGGGCCGGGCTCGTGGAGTCCCGGCGGGGCGTGGGCGCGGGCTGGTCGCTGGCGCGCGAGCTGGAGTCGATGACCCTGCTCGACGTGTACGAGGCAGTGGAACCCGGCCCGCTGTTCGCGATGCATCGCACCACCCCGGACCAGGGATGCGTGGTGGGGTACGGCATCCAGCCGGCGATGCAGGGCATCTACGAGGGCATCGAGGAGACCCTGAGGCGCGAACTGGCCCGCGTCACGCTCGAGAACGTACTCCGGGACGTACTTGCGGCACCTCGCTAGCTCCAACGCCAAGGGCCTGGGCAAACTCCGCAGCATACGAATCCCGGGTACGGGGAATTCGGCGCCTCAATCAACGAAGATCGCCAGAATTTCACAAAGGTGACACAAGTGAAATTTCAAGATCATCCGTGCCGCATCAAATACCCTCCGAGGGTGATGGATTCAAGCCACACGCGACGCGAAACTTCTTCTATTTGATCTTACCTACCCCTGTTGACAGGCATTGCCCTGCCGCCTAGCTTCGGCTTTGCCGACCTAAGCTGCGATGGCTGGCGGCAAGTGTCGGCTGACTTCCCCCCACACACAGCAGCCCGCACGTCTCCGATCAGAGGACCGGCATGTGGTACCCCGCCAGTACAGATGAATCGGACTTACGCACCGCCCTACGCGAACTCCTGACCAGGCCCTTTGCCCGGGACGAGCTGGTGCGCGTATGGGCCGGGGATGAAGAGGAGTGCCCGCACCCCGCCCGGATTTACCAGGAACTCGGTGCCCGCCGCCTCCTTGCCCCGCACTGGCCGATCCGGTACGGAGGGCTCGGCCGCAGCGAGTACACCTCGGCCGTGGTCGCCGAAGAGCTGCCCCTGCACGGAATTCCGGACAGCGTGCGCGTAAACACCGTGGACAACGCCGGGAACGTGATTCTGCGCGCTGGTACCGAAAAGCAATGCGCCGAGTACCTGCCTGGGATAGCGAAGGGCGAGACCATCTTCTCCGTGCTGTACACGGAGCCCGACGTGGGCAGCGACTTGGGGGCGATGTCCACGCGAGCCGACGCCACCCCGACGGGCTGGCTCGTCAACGGGACCAAGGTCTGGAACGCCCGGACGTCGCTGGCGCAGTACGGCACCGTGGCGGCCCGCACCGGCAACGGCGGCCGGCGGAGCACATTCGCCGAAGTCGGCCTGTTCATCGTTCCGTTGGAGGCGCCGGGCGTACACATCGAGCGCATCGACTCGATCAACCACGAACACCTTTTCAGGGTGCGGCTTGAGGACGTGGCCCTGCCCTGCGAAGCGCTGCTGGGGCGCCCCGGCCAGGGGTGGTCCCTGCTCACCGAGGCCCTGGGCCTGGAGCGCGCCGGCGTCAACTTCGCCGGCAAAGCCCGCCGTTGGTTCGATCAACTGGCCACCGCGCTGAGAGCCCGCGGACAGCTGGCCGACGCCGGCCGGCGGCACAACCTGCGCCGGCTCGACACCGAGATCCGCTCGGCCAGGCTGCTGTCGTGGTACGCCGTACGCGATGTCGCGCTGGGGCGGCCCAATCCGGCTTCGTCGGCCGGCGCCAAGTGGTGGACCAGCGAACTCGCCCAGAGAGTGGCCCTGCTGGCCTGGCAGTTGCTCGGCCCTGCGGCCACCCGTCCGCACGACGACGCGTACTTCCCCGACCTGGCACACGCCGTGCGCGAGGCCCCCGGCCTCACCCTGGCCGCCGGCACCTCCGAAATATTGAAGGCCACGGTGGCCACCGACCTCCTGGACGGCGGCGACCCCTGGAAGGACGTCTGACGTGCCCTTCTCCTGTTCTTGGCGCAACCACCTGTCCGAAGTCCTCGCACAGACCTGGCCGTCCCGGACGGACGTCTCGGCCACCGAGTCACGCGCCGCCATGACCCAGCACGGCTGGCACGGGCTCTGCGTACCCGTCGACCAAGGAGGGCTGGGTCTGGGGTGGTACGAAGCCGGGCTGTTGGCAGAGGAGTTCGGACGGAAGGTGGTCCCCAGCGACGCGCTGGACGGCGTGGTCACCGCGTTCCACACCGCTCGCCGGGCCCCCGCATCCCTGGCCCCACTCCTCCGCGGAGAGGTGTCCGCCGGGCTCACCCTGTCTCCCGTCCGCCACGACGGACCGGACGCTCTCTACTTCTCCGACGCCGCCCCCGACCTCCTTCTCCTCCTCGACACCTCGGCCCGCCTCGTGGAGACCGCCGGGCTCCCGGCGGCGGAGAAGGCCCCGTGCGCCCCCCGAACCGTCACGGTGCACCTGCCGCACGACGCCCTTCGGCACGCGTCGGAACTCGGCCAGACCAGGGCGGCGGCGCTGCTGCTGCGCAGCGCNNTCGCCGCGGAACTGCGGCGGCTCGATGACAGCGCGGATCGCGACAGCGTGCCCCCGGGACTGGGGTCCCGGGCCGAAGGGCTGCTCGAAGCGGCCCTCTCCCTCGGGGCGGAGTGCGTCGGGCACGCCCTCCAGGTGTCCGGCGCGTCGGGGCTGGCCTCTGGCACCGTTCCGGCCGCGTGCCACCGCCTGCTGCTCACCGAAGAGGCCCGCAGCCGCCCCGCGGTCGCGGACCTGCCCCCGCC
>NZ_LIRL01000719.1 GCF_001419795.1 Streptomyces niveiscabiei | reverse complement strand
CCCCAACTCCCCTCCCGCACAACCCGGTTGTCACCCCGGCCGGCCCCCGGTCAACCTTCACCTCGCCACGGCGCCGGGACCTGCGACCCGGACCACCGCCGCAGGTGAACCGCTCATCGAAGGGAACCGATCCGTGCGGAAAATCGCCAGTTCCGTCCTCGCCTCCGCCATCCTCGCCGGCGGCGTCGTGGCCGTCTCGGCGGGCCCCGCCTCCGCCGCCTGCCCGCCCGACCCGGGCACCCGCTACACGATCACGAACAAGTCGACGGTCCGCCAGTCCACGAACCTGCACAGCGACTGGATGTACGACGACCTCGGCGGCACCCTCACGTACAACAAGACGACGACGGCCGCCGTCAACGCGAGCGGCACCGCGACCCTCGGCACCGAGGCCGGTGTCATCTTCGCCAAGGCGAGCGCCTCGTTCGCCGTCACGGTCGGCAAGACCTGGACGAAGTCGAGCAGTTGGTCGTACACGATCCCGGCGAAGAACAAGGCGGGCAAGACCAAGGTCCGCATGACGATGTTCCACGAGTCGAAGAAGTTCCTCGCGACGAAGTACGCGTACCACTACGACGCGCGCTGCAAGTACGTCGAGAAGAAGGTCTGGGCGAAGTGGGTCACCGCGCCGGTGAAGAAGGACAGCAACGTCTGGGGCCTGGAGTGGAAGTAGTCCTGACGGGACAGTGAGACGAGACGGCTCGCCGGTGAGGTCACCGGCGGGCCGTCATCGTTTCACCAGCCACGTTTCACCGGTCTCGACCAATGCCGTACGACTATCCGATCAACGCCACGTTTCCGCAGGCCACACGGGGTGCGCGCATCGTTGACGACGGCTTCGGCGCCCTGGTACACCGTCCGACAACCGGTCCCTGTGCGAGTCGTGTGAAGCGAGGTCATGTGCGATGAACCGACCCGGGCGCCTCCTGACGGCTACCGCCCTCACGTCGTCCCTCCTGCTCCCCGCCCTCCCTCAGGCGTACGCGAAGGACGAGCCGAGAGTCCTCACCATCGCCGTCGCCCAGAGCGTCGACTCCCTGAGCCCCTTCCTCGCCTACCGCCTCGTGAGCACCAGCCTCCTGCGCCTCACGTACCAGTACCTGACGGACTACGACCCCGCCGACGCGCACGCGATCCCGGGCCTGGCGACCAAGTGGTCGTCCTCCCCCGACAAGCTGACCTGGACGTACACGATCCGCTCGGACGCGAAGTGGTCGGACGGCGAGCGGGTCACCGCCGAGGACGCGGCGTGGACGTTCACGAAGATGATGACGGACCCGAAGGCGGCCACCGCGAACGGGAGTTACGTCACGAACTTCGCGCGGGTGACGGCCCCGACGCCGACGCGACTGGTCGTCAGGCTGAAGAGCCCGCAGTCGACGATGACCGCCCTGGACATGCCGATCGTGCCCAAGCACGTGTGGGAGAAGGTCGGCGACTTCTCGAAGTTCAACAACGACAAGTCGTTCCCGATCGTCGGCAACGGCCCGTTCGTCATCACGGACTACAAACCCGACAGCTACGTCCGCCTCAAGGCCAACAAGGACTTCTGGCGGGGCGCACCCAAGTTCGACGAGCTCCTCCTCAAGTACTACAAGGACGGTGACGCGGCGGTCGCGGCGCTCCAGAAGGGCGAGGTCTCCTTCGTCAACAACCTCACCCCGGCCCAGGCGACAGCGCTCGGGAGCAGGCCGGACATCAAGGTCAACAACGCCCCGGGCCGCCGCTTCTACGCCCTCGCCGTCAACCCCGGCGCCCGCGCGAAGGACGGCACCCGCTTCGGCGACGGCCACCCCTCCCTCCTCGACCAGCGCGTCCGCCAGGCCCTGTTCCGCGCCGTGGACCGCACCACGCTGATCGACAAGGTCTTCCAGGGCCAGGCCGTGGAAGGAGAGGGCTACATCCCGCCCCGGTTCACGGAGTACTTCTGGAAACCGCCGGCGGACCGGAAACTCTCGTACGACCCGCAGCGCGCCGCCCAGCTCCTCGANNCTCGGCAAGGACGGCAAGCCGATCACGTACCGCGTCCTGTGCCACGCGACCGACCCCAACGACAAGGCGGTCGGCCAGTACCTCAAGGAGTGGTGGGACGAGCTGGGCATCGGTGTCCGCCTCGACTGCCTCGACAACGTCACCGACCCCTGGCTCGCCGGCACCTACGACCTCGCCTTCGACGGCTGGTCCGTCAACCCCGACCCGGACTACGTCCTGTCCATCCACACCTGCAACGCGCTGCCCGCGACCCCCAAGGACACCGGCGCCACCGACAACTTCATCTGCGACAAGCAGTACGACGCCCTGTACGCACGGCAGTTGGCCGAGTACGACCCGGCGAAACGCGCCGACCTGGTGAAGCAGATGCAGTCGCGGCTGTACGACCTGGCGTACATGAACGTCATGGCGTACCAGAACTCCGTCGAGGCGTACCGCACCGACCAGATCGCCTCCATCGAGACGATGCCGAAGGCCGCCGGGAACATCTACGGGCAGGACGGGTACTGGAGTTGGTGGTCGGCGGTGCCGGCCGCTTCGTCCGGGGACTCCTCGTCGGGGATGTCCGGCGGGGCGATCGCCGGGATCGTCGCCGGGGCCGTGCTCCTGGCCGGGGCCGGGGTCTTCCTCGGGCTGCGGCGGCGCGCGGGGGCGGAGGACCGGGAGTGAGCGACACGGCGGCCGTCGTCGTCGGAGAGGCGCGCACGCCCAGGGCGTCGAACGGCTATCTCCGGTACGGCATGGGCAAGTTGGGCGGGGCGGTCGTGTCGCTGCTGGCCGTGCTGGTCACCGGGTTCTTCCTGTTCCGGCTGATCCCGGGCGACCCGGTGAAGACGATGACCGGGGGCCGGCCGGTGTCGGTGGAGCAACTCGCGCAGTACCGCAGGGAGTTCGGGCTCGACCTGCCGGTGTGGCGGCAGTTCACGGACTACTGCGGCAAGGCGCTGACCGGTGACCTCGGGACGTCGTACCAGTTCCGGACGCCGGTCGTCGACAAGATCGGCGAGGCGCTGCCGAACACACTGCTGCTGACCGGCACGGCGTTCGTCCTCTACACGGTCCTCGGCATCGCGCTGGGCACCCGCTCCGCCTGGCGGCACGGCGGGTTCGGCGACCGCTTCAACACCGGTCTGGCGCTGGTCCTCTACTCGGTGCCGTCGTTCTGGCTGGGGCTGCTGCTGATCGTCGTCCTCGCGGTCGGGGCCGGACCGATCCCGGGCCTGTTCCCGACCGGCGGGATGGAGACGGGCGGTGAGGAGGGGTTCGCGTATGTCCTGGACGTGGCCCACCACTTGGTGCTGCCCGTCGTCACGCTCGTCGCCGTCGAGTACGGGCAGACGCTGCTCGTGACGCGGTCCGCGCTGCTCGACGAGATGGGCAGCGACTACCTGACGACCGCGCGGGCCAAGGGACTCCGGGACGCGGTCGTGCGCCGCCGGCACGCCGTGCCGAACGCGCTGCTGCCGACGGTGACGCTCGTCTTCGTCAACCTCGGCCGGACCGTCGCCGGGGTCATCCTCGTCGAGACGGTGTTCTCCTGGCCGGGTCTCGGCGGGCTCTTCTACCAGGCGCTCAGCGTCCCCGATCTCCCCCTGGTCCAGGGCCTGTTCCTGTTCTTCGCCTCGGCGGTGATCGTCATGAACACCCTCGCCGACCTCGTCTATCCGCTGCTCGACCCGAGGGTGGCCGCCCGATGAAGACCCTGGCCTGGCAGCGCCGCCGCCTCGGCGCCGTACGCTTCTGGAACACCTACCGCACACACCGCGCGGGCCTGTTGGGCCTCGCCGCGCTCCTCGCGTTCGCGCTCGTCGCCCTCACCGCTCCGCTGACCGTCGGCGCGGACGTCACCGGCGTGACCCACGCCCCCGGGCGGCCCCTGGAGAGCCCGAGCGGCGAGTTCTGGCTCGGCACCGACCGCTACGGCCGCGACCTGCTCGGGCTCGTCATCTGGGGCTCGCGGGTGTCGCTGCTCGTCGGGCTGCTCGCGGCGATCCTGTCGGTGGCGATCGGCACACTGATCGGGGTGACCGCCGGGCACTTCAAGGGCGCGTACGCGACCGTCGCGATGCGCGTCACCGACTGGTTCCTCGTCATGCCGACCCTGGTCCTCGCCATCGCCCTCGCGACCGTCCTGTCCCGCTCCCTCGGGACGGTGATCCTCGCGATCGGCGTGACCTCCTGGCCGACGACGGCCCGGCTCGTGCGCGCGCAGACGCTGGCCGTCGAGTCACGGCCGTACATCGAACGCGCCACCGCGCTCGGCGGCGGGCACGGGCACATCATGGCCCGGCACGTCCTGCCCAACGTCATGCCGCTGGTGCTCGCGCAGACGACGCTCATGGTGTCGTCCTCGATCCTCTCGGAGGCGACCCTCGCCTTCCTCGGGCTGGGCGACCCGGCCGTCGTGTCCTGGGGCGGGCTTCTCCAGGAGGCCCGGGAGGCCGGCGCGGTGAGCGCGGGCCACTGGTGGTACCTCGTGCCGCCCGGCATCGCCATCGCCGTCGTCGCGCTGGCGTTCACGCTGTGCGGGCGCGCGGTCGAGTCCGTGCTCAACCCCCGGCTGGGGGTGGGGCGTTGAGCGTCCTCGAGGTACGGGATCTGCGGGTGACGTACGCGGGCGGGTTCGCGGCGGTGCGGGGCGTCGACCTCGATCTGACGCCCGGTCAGAAGTTGGGCGTGGCCGGGGAGTCGGGGTGCGGGAAGTCCACCCTCGCCCTCGCGCTGCTGCGGCTGCTGCCCGCCGGGACACGGGTCGAGGGGCGGATCCTGCTCGACGGCGAGGACGTCCTCGCGATGCGCTGGGGGCGGCTGCGGGCCGTCCGCTGGGCCGGGGCGTCCATCGTCTTCCAGGGCGCGATGCACTCCCTCAACCCCGTCCACCGGGTGGCCGACCAGATCGCCGAGCCGATCGTCCTGCACGCCCGGGTGACGCCGACTGCCGCCCGGCGCAAGGCCGGTGAGCTGCTGGAGCAGGTCGGGCTGCCGTCCTCGCGCGGACGCTCGTACCCCCACGAGCTCTCCGGGGGCCAGCGTCAGCGCGTGATGATCGCGATGGCGCTCGCCTGCGCGCCGGACCTCATCGTCGCCGACGAACCCACCACCGCCCTCGACGTCATGGTCCAGGCGCAGATCCTGCGGCTCATCGAGGGGTTGGTGGCCGAGGAGGACCTCAGCCTCATCATGATCAGCCACGATCTGGCGGTCCTCGCGGAGACCTGCGACCGGCTCGCCGTGATGTACGCGGGCCGGGCCCTCCTCCACGACCCGGCCCGCGTACATCACGGCGAGCCGGTCGCAGGTCTCCGCGAGGACCGCCAGATCGTGGCTGATCATGATGAGGCTGAGGTCCTCCTCGGCCACCAACCCC
>NZ_LIRL01000718.1 GCF_001419795.1 Streptomyces niveiscabiei | reverse complement strand
TCCCCATACGCCAGCCGCGGCGACCTGGGCGGCCCGGTGGCCGCGGCTGGCGTATGGGGACACGGAAGCCCCTCCTTCGTGCGACGGGGCGCTGATCTTCAGCTGATCTTCAGGGGATATCGCGCCTGGCTCCGTCCGCACGGTAAGCCGTGCCGAACAGCCCTGGTAGAGGAGTGCGACGAATGGGGGTATAGCGGTCGGCTATGGCCGTGCCAGGTCGGTGCCTCCCGCGAAGGGCAGGGTCCGCCAGTGCTCGACGGCAGGCGTGAGGTACTCCATCAGCTCGGGCAGCTGGGGCGCCAGGGTGAGCGTGGCGACGACCCGCAGCATGCCGACGGCGTCGACGAAGCGCAGGACGTCCTCGTCGAGCGTCCGCGTGCCGGCGTTCCGCGCGCCCCGGTCGTAGGCGTCCCGGTGTTCGGGACCGAGGGCGGCCAGGTCCCATTCGACGGGCCCCAGGGTGACCAGTTCGAAGTCGGCGTAGAGGTCGCCGTCCACCCCGGCGAAGATGTTCGCGGGCGGGGAGTCGCCGTGGACGGCCTGGAGTGCGATGCCCGGGAACCGGACCTCGAAGGCGGCGCGGGAGCGGACGAGGGGTTCCAGGACCCGCCACTCGCGGCGGGCGCGGTCCAGGTCGGCCGCCTCGATCAGGACGGGTTCGGCGAGGCTCCGCGTGACGAAGTCCGGGTCGGCGGCGGACAGGAACTCCAGGCGGCCCGGGTAGCCGCGCAGGGCCGCGTGGAGGGCGGCGGTGCTCTCGGCGTTGGCCACGTAGTCGGGTTCCGCGCCCCGGTTCTCGGGGACGTACGTCCAGAACGTCATGGAGAAGCCGTCGCGCTGGACGGGTTCGCGCGGTACGAGCGGGCTGGGCGCGATCACGGGCACGCCCTGCCGGTCGAGCCAGTGGGTCACGGCCAGTTCGTCGCGCTGGCGGTGGGCGAGGGCGGCCGGGTCGGCGGGCTGGGGCAGGACGGTGGGGACGCGGACGACGACGGGCGCGGGCGCGAGGTGCACGACGACGGAGAAGACGTCGTGCAGGACGCGGGCGTCGGTGACGGTCAGGCCGAGTTCACGGCCTGCGGCGACGGCCGCGCCGACGGCGGCGGAGGTGCGGGCGGCGCGCTGGGGCGGGGTCAGGAAGGCGGTCGTCATGGGTTCCTCGTTCCGGGTGGGGTGGTCAGGGGCGGCGGCCGGCGCGCAGTTCGAGCCGGTCGCCGTGGAAGCGGTCGCGGAAGGCGCGGTCGTGGGAGACGGCGACGACGGCTCCCGGGTAGGCGGCGAGCGCCGTGTGGAGGTCCTCGGCCAGGTCGAGGGCGATGTGGTTGGTGGGTTCGTCGAGGACGAGGAGGTCGGCGGGCCGGGTCACCAGGCGGGCGATCTGGAGGCGCCGGCGCTGCCCCACGGAGAGGTCGGCGACCGGCACGTCCAAGTCCTCCTCGCGGAACAGGCCGAGGCCCAGGAGGTGTCCGGCGTGCTCGTCCGGGTGGCCGGGGCGTCCGGCGGCGAAGGCGGCGAGCAGGGGGAGCCGTGACGTGGGCGCGGGCGGTTCCTGCGGGAGATAGCCGGTGCGGGCGCGGCGGCGGGCGGTGCCCTCGTCCGGTTCGAGGTCGCCGGCCAGGACTCGCAGCAGGGTCGTCTTGCCCGCGCCATTCGGGCCGGTGACGAGGAGCCGCAGGCCAGGGGTGACGGTGAGGAGGCCGTCGAGCCGCAGCCGGTCGCCCACCCGGACGCCGTCGAGTTCCACGAGGGGGCCTTCGGCGGGGCGGTCGGCCGTCGGGAGGGCCGTCGTGAAGCGCAGGGGCGCGGGCGGTTCGGCCACCGGGTCGCGGCGTAGGCGCTCCAGGCGTTCCCGGACGGAGCGGACCTGGCCGCCGAGTTTCGCCTCGCTGGAGCGGCGGTGCTTGCCGAAGCCCTGGCGCGGGTCGCGGCCGGTGGTGGCGAGCCGTCCGGTGGCGGCGTCGAGGAGGGCTTCGGTACGGGCCACCTCGTCGGTCCACTCGGTGTACCGCTGCCGCGCGGCGCGCCGGGCGGCGGCTTTCGCGGCGCGGTAGCCGTGCCAGCCGTCGCCGTACCGGTGGACCGTGCGGGTGTCGCGGTCGACTTCGAGGATCGTGGTGGCGACGCGTTCCAGGAAGCCGCGGTCGTGGGTGACGGCGACGACGGTGCCCCGGTGGGCGCGCAGGTGGTCCTCCAGCCAGCGCACGGCCGCCGTGTCGAGGTGGTTCGTGGGTTCGTCGAGGAGGAGCAGTTCGGGGGCGGCGGCCAGGACGCCGGCGAGGGCGAGGCGGGACCGTTCGCCGCCGGAGAGCGAGCCGAGGGGGCGCTCGCGCGGGAGGCGGGCGAGTCCGAGGCCGTGCAGCGCCGCGTCCACGCGGGCGTCGGCGTCGTATCCGCCGCGCTCCTCGTACGCGGTCAGCAGGTCGCCGTACGCGGCGAGGTCCGCCTCGGACGCCTCGCCGAGGGACGCCTCCGCCGCCCGCAACGCGCGTTCCATGGCGCGGAGTTCGGCGAGGGCGTGGTCCACGGCGTCCTGGACCGTGCGGTCCGGGTCGAGGTCGAGGGTCTGGGTGAGGTGGCCGGTGCCGCCGGGGAAGGCCACGGTGACCTCACCGGCGTCCGGTGGTTCGGCGGCGGCGAGGAGCCGCAGCAGGGTGGACTTGCCGGAGCCGTTCTCCCCGACGACGGCCGCCTTCTCGCCCGGCCGGACGGTGAAGGTGACCTGGTCGAGGACGGTACGGGTGGCGTAGGACTTGGTGGCGTCCTTGACGGACAGCTGGGCCATGGCGGTTCGGGCGCGGGCGCGCATAGGACTTTCCCCGGGCATGCGAAGGGTCGACGGGCGGCAGAGACGGCGGCAACGGCCGTGCCCGGACTCAGACGAAGAAGAGGAAAGCCATGATGCGACGGTAACAAGAGGGGTCGCCGGACCTCAACGCGTATTCCCGGGTCAGTGGTCGTGCGGTCCGGCGCGGTGGACCGGTCCGTGTGCGTCGTCGGGGGTGTCCTCGCCCGCGTGGTCGACCTGGAGTGTCGTGTGGGTGATCGCGTGGCGGGTGCGCAGGAGGCGTTGGAGGTCGCGGCGGACGGCGTGGCAGTCGCCGTCGGGGGCGACCAGGACGTGGGCCGAGAGGGCGGGTTCGCCCGAGGTGATCGTCCAGAGGTGGAGGTCGTGGATCTCGACGACCGAGGGGCGGGCGGCCAGTTCGTCGCCGATGGCGTCGGGGTCGAGGCCGACGGGGGCCGCTTCCAGGAAGATCCGGCCCGAGTCGCGGACCAGCCCGTAGCCCGCCTTGGCCATGAGGGCGACGACGGCCAGCGTCGCGATCGCGTCGGCGCGGGCGAACCCCGTGAGGACGACGACCAGCGCCGCGACCGCCGTGCCGATGAACGCGAAGAGGTCGTTGAGGATGTGCTGGTAGGCGCCCTCGACGTTGAGGGAGCTGCGGTTCGCGCGGGAGATGCACCAGGTCGCGGCGATGTTGACGACGATCCCGGCGAGGGCGGTCGCCAGCATGAGGCCGCCCTCGACGTCGGGCGGGTCGACGAGGCGCCGTACCGCCTCGTACGCCAGCCAGGCGCCCAGCAGGAGCAGGGTCAGGCCGTTGGCCTGGGCGGAGAGGATCTCGGCGCGTTTGAGGCCGTACGTGAAGCCGCCCCGGGCGGGCCGCGCGGACAGCCGCATGGCGACGAGCGCGAGGACGATGGAGACGGCGTCGGTGAGCATGTGCGCGGCGTCGGAGAGCAGCGCCAGGGAGCTGGCCAGGATGCCGACGACGACCTCGGCGGCCATGAACACCGTGATGAGGGCCAGGGCGGTGCCGAGCCAGCGGCGGTCCGCGTCGGCGCTCACGCCGTGGGCGTGCCCGGCGTGCTCCGCGGTGTCGTGACGGCTCATGTCGGACGCCTTCCTCGTACGCCGGCTCCCGGACAGCAGTGAAACCCAGAGGGGGCGCCCGCGCATGCCCCGGCAGCCGCGTCCGCCCAGGTGACCATGTTTGGTCGCGGGCGGGAACGCGGCGGAGTCGTGGTGGTCCTGGTGCGGGCTGAGGTGGACGTCCGTTCCGGCGGGGTCTGGAGAGCGGCGCGCCAGACACCCGCGTCCCGGACTTCGGAGCTCCGCTCC
>NZ_LIRL01000717.1 GCF_001419795.1 Streptomyces niveiscabiei | reverse complement strand
CCCCCGCTCCGTCCTCACCGGCAGGCCCACCGCCGTCACCTGGGGCGCCAACTGGGAGGACGGCCTCGGCGGCGCCCCCGAGATCGCGGGCGCCGACCCGAACCTCGGCGGCGCCTGGGCCGAGAAGGTGCGCTTCGAGTTCGAGCAGACCTTCCTCTTCCACCTGCCCCGCCTGTGCGAGCACTGCCTCAACCCGGCCTGCGTGGCGGCCTGTCCGTCCGGCGCGCTGTACAAGCGGGTCGAGGACGGCATCGTCCTCGTCGACCAGGACCGCTGCCGGGGCTGGCGGATGTGCGTGACGGCGTGCCCGTACAAGAAGGTGTACGTCAACCACGCCACCGGCAAGGCCGAGAAGTGCACCTTCTGCTTCCCGCGCATCGAGGCCGGCCGGCCCACCGTGTGCTCGGAGACCTGCGTCGGCCGGCTGCGCTACCTGGGGCTGCTCCTGTACGACGCCGACCGCGTCGGAGAGGCCGCGGCCACCCCTGACCCGCGGGACCTGCTGGAGGCCCAGCGCGGCGTCTTCCTCGACCCCCACGACCCCCACGTCACCGCAGCGGCACGGGAGTCGGGGATCCCCGAGGACTGGCTGGACGCCGCCCGCCGCTCCCCCGTGTACGAACTGGCCGTACGCCACCGGCTCGCTCTCCCGCTGCACCCGGAGTACCGCACCCTGCCCATGGTCTGGTACATCCCCCCGCTCTCCCCGGTCCTGGACGCCGTGACCGGCGCGGGTGGCGACCAGGACGACCCCGACCACGTCTTCGCCGCCGTCACCCGGCTGCGCATCCCCCTGGAATACCTGGCCGAACTGTTCACCGCCGGGGACACGGACGTCGTCGCCGGGGTGCTGATGAAGCTCACCGCGCTGCGGTCGCACATGCGGGCGCGCGCACTCGGCGACGACGGCACCCTCGACGCCGTACACCTCACTCCCCGCGACGCCGAGGACCTGCACCGGCTGCTCGCCGTCGCCAAGTACGAGGACCGGTACGTCGTTCCGGCCGCGCACCAGGAGGACGTCGCGGCGCTGGAGAACCGCTGTCCCGTCGAGACGGCCGGCGATCGCCGGGTGCCGCTCGGCATGCCGACCCTGCGAGGAGGACGACCGTGAGCCCGCTGCCTTCGACCCTGACCGGCATGGTCCGCACCCGGGTCCGGGCCGCCGTACGCCGCCTCACCCCCGAGGAGGCCGGGGCGCGCGCCCTGCTGCTGCGGCTGTGTTCGCTGCTGCTCCAGTACCCGGACGGTGAACTCGTCGCGGCCCGCGCGGAGTTGACGGCCACCGTCGAGGCGCTGCCGTCCTCCACGGCCGCCCGGCACCTGAGCGCGTTCACCGCCTGGCTCGCCTCCCAGGAGCCGCAGGCCCTGGAGCGGCACTATGTCGAGACGTTCGACCTGCGGCGGCGCAGCAGCCTGTACCTCACCTACTACCTGCACGGCGACACCCGTCGCCGGGGCATGGCGCTGCTGACCCTGGGCCGGCGTTATCGCGCCGCCGGTTGGGACGTCGGCGCGGGTGAGCTGCCCGACCATCTGCCGGTCGTCCTGGAGTTCGCGGCGCTCGCCGGGCCGCGCGGCGGGGAGGCTCCGCTGCGTCAGCACCGGCGCGGCCTGGAGCTGATCCACCAGGCCCTCGGCGACGCCGGCTCCCCGTACCGGCACGTCCTGGCCGCACTGCTCACCCTGCTCCCGCCCCCCAGCGAGGCCGACCGCGCGGCGGTGGCGCGGCTCGCCGCCGAGGGACCGCCGGACGAGGAGGTCGGCCTCGCCCCCTACCCGGGCTTCGACGGCGGCGAGCGCGTTCCCGGGGAGCGGCGATGAACGTCTCGGCCACCGGCCTGCTCCTGTGGGTCGCCTTCCCCTACGCCTGCCTCGCCGTGTTCGTCGCGGGACACGTCTGGCGCTACCGCCGCGACCAGTTCGGCTGGACCACCCACACCAGTCAGCTCCTCGAACACCGCTGGCTGCGCTGGGGAAGTCCGCTGTTCCACCTGGGTGCCTTCCTGGTGATCGCCGGGCACGTGGTGGGGCTCGCGGTCCCGGAGGCGTGGACCGAGTCGGCGGGGGTGAGCGAGCACGCGTACCACACCGCGGCCGTCTGGCTGGGTTCAGTCGCGGGACTCGCGATGGTCGCCGGGCTGGGCCTGCTGTGCGCCCGCCGCCTGCTGGCCCGCAGGATCCGCCTCACCACGGACCGCAGCGACAGACTCCTCTTCCCCCTGCTGGCCACGACGGTCCTGCTGGGCATCGCGGCGACCGCCGCGCACAACGTCTTCGGCGCCGGGTACGACTACCGCGAGACCGTCTCCCTCTGGTTCCGGGGTGTGTTCACACTCCGCCCCCGGCCGTCGGCCATCGCCGACGCTCCCCCGCTGTTCCGGCTCCACGCGCTGAGCGCCTGTCTCCTCTTCGCCGTCTGGCCGTTCACCCGGCTCGTGCATGTGTGGAGCGTGCCGGTCGGCTATCTCGCGCGGCCGTATCTGGTGTACCGGCGCAGAGCCACCCCGGCAGCCTGAGCCTCGGCCGACGCGACCCCCTCGGCGCCTCCTTCACCGACGGCATCTTGAGGGTCGCCGCCGGCGCCCTCATCGGCCCGCGACGCCGGTCACGCCTCGGTGTCCTCCCGCAGCCCCACCCGGTAATGGAAGCGGCGCAGGGGTGTGGGGGCCCACCAGTTGGCGCGGCCCGCGAGGCGCATGAACGCGGGGACGAGGACGGCGCGGACGAGGGTCGCGTCGAGGATGACCGCGAGGGCGAGGCCGACGCCGAGGAGTTTCAGGAGGGTCACTCCGCTGACCGCGAAGACGGACAGGACGACGGCGACGAGGAGTGCGGCGGCGGTGATGATGCGGCCGGTGTGCTGGAGGCCGAAGGCCACCGACTCGGTGTTGTCGCCGGTGAGGAGGTATCTCTCGCGGATGCGGGACAGGAGGAAGACCTCGTAGTCCATGGAGAGTCCGAAGGCCACGCAGAAGGTCAGGATGGGGATGGTCGCGTCCAGGGTGCCGGTGTGCAGCGGGCTGCCGACGAGGAAGGAGAGGTGCCCTTCCTGGAAGACGAACACCATCGCCCCGAACGTGGCGCTGAGGCTGAGGGTGTTGAGGACCAGCGCCTTCAGCGGCATCAGCACGCTCCCGGTGAACAGGAACAGCAGCACCAGGGAGAGGCCCACCACGATGCCGATCGCCGCCGGGGTGGCCCGGGTGATGGCCGCGGTGCTGTCAGCGACCTCGGCGGCTCGTCCCCCCACCCAGACCCCCTGGGTTCCGTCGGGCGGCGTCACCTCCCGCAGGCGGCCGACGAGTTCGGTGCCCTGCTCCACCGCCGAGACCACGGAGAGCAGCGTGAGGTCGCCGTCCACCAGGCCGGCGGCGGCCGGGCCGGGTTCCTGGACGCGGCGGCCCTCCTGGTAGGAGCCGGTGGACGCGTTCACCTGCCGGACGCCCCGCACCGTGGACAGTGCCCGGGCGTAGGGGTCCAGGCCGGGCTCCGTCCCCCGGACCACCACCGGGACGGTGCCCAGCACCCCGGCGTCGAAGCGGTCGCGCAGCACCTGCGTGGCGCGGTGGACCTGGGAGTCGGCGGGCAGCGAGCGGTCGTCGAAGAGACCGGAGGAGACCCGCGTGAAGGGGGACGCCAGGACCAGCAGCAGGACGGTCACGGCGCCGCCGTACAGGACGGGGCGGCGCATCACCGCCTTCGCGAACCGGTACCAGCGCCCCGCCTCGGCGGCGGCGGGCGGCGCGGCGGCGCGCCAGCGGGCGAAGACGTCGTAGCGGTTGACCCGGTGGCCCAGGACGGCCAGCAGCGCGGGCAGGACGAGGACCGCCCCGGCGGCGGCCGTGAGGACCACCGCGATCCCGCCGTAGGCGAAGGACCGCAGGAAGAACTGGGGGAAGACCAGGAGGGCGACGAGGGACAGGGCGACGGTGAGCGCGGAGAACGCGACGGTCCGCCCGGCCTTGCGCACGGTGGGCACCAGGGCTTCCTGGACCGTGGCGCCGCCGCGCAGTTCCTCGCGGAAGCGGGCGAGGATGAACAGGCTGTAGTCGATGGCGAGTCCGAGGCCGAGCGCGGTGGTGGAGTTCATCGAGTACACCGAGATCGGCACGGCGCCCGCGAGCGCGTTGAGCACGGCCCGGCTCACCAGGATCGACAGCAGGGCGATGACCAGCGGCAGGGCGGCGGCGACCGCGCTGCCGAAGATCAGCAGCAGGAGGACGAGGGTGACCGGCGTGGCGATCGCCTCCGCGAGCAGCAGGTCGTGCGCGGTCTGCTCGCCGACCTCCGACTGCACCTGCGCGGCGCCGGCCGCCATCACCGTCAGCCCTTGCGCGTGTCGCCGCATGTCGGGCACCAGTCGCTCGGCGGTCTTGGCCCGGTCGTCCTCGTCGCCGCGCAGGGAGAGGGTGACGAGGCCGATGGAGCTGTCCCGGGAGCGGAGCGCGGGCGCGCGCCCGGCTGTCCAGTACGAGGTGGCCGCCCGCACGCCGGGAGTGCGCTCCGCGCGACGCGTCAGTTCCGTTCCCACCGAGGTCATCCGCTGCGAGTCGACCGGGCCCGCGCCGCGCAGGAGCAGTACCAGGTCGTCGTCGGTGGTGGAGAAGTGCTCGGCCACCAGGCGCTCGGCGCGGGAGGACTGGGCGCCGGGATCGGCGAACCCGCCGTGGACCAGGCGGTTCTCCACGCCCAGGCCGCCGATCGCGGCCAGGACGACAACCGCCGCGCTCACCCACAGGACGACCGTGCGTCGCCGGTACAGCAAGGCTCTGACGCGGTCGGACATGAGGGTCCTCCGATCGTCGGCCGGGCGTCACTCCGGGGTACCGTACCGACTGACGCCCTGTCAGCGGCTCAACTCGGCCAGCTTCAGGGCCTGTTCGGTTACTGGCCGGCGCACGGCGACGCCGAGGTGAGTGGGGTCCATGGATCAGCGAGACGCACTGCTCGACCTGCTCGATCTGCTCGATGTGGACGCCGTGCCCGGCCGGGGCGAGGCCGCGTACTTCCGCGGGCGGGCCCCGCTGGAGCAGTCCGCCCCCGTGTACGGCGGGCATCTGGCCGCCCAGGCGCTGGCCGCCGCAGGCCGTACGGTGTCCGGCGCGCTGGCCGTGCACTCGGTGCACGCGTCGTTCACCCGGCCCGCCGTGCCGGACGCGCCCTTCGAGCACCGGGTCGAGCCGGTGCGCGACAGCGCGGCCTTCGCCACCCGCCGGGTCTGTACGAGCCAGCGCGGCCGGGAGGTGTTCGCCCTGACCGCCTCCTTCCACCGCCCCGAGCCCGGCCTCGCCCACCAGACCCCCATGCCGGCGGCCCCGGCGCCGGAGGGCCTGCCCACCTACGAGGAGCGGCTGTCCGAGGCGTTCGGCGCGTACGTGTCACCCCTCGGCAAGCCCTACGACCAGCGGTTCGTCGGACCGTTGAGCTTCGACGTGGAGAAGGACCCGTCGCTGGCGTCCGCCCGGACGCAGGTGTGGCTGCGCACCCACGGCGAGTTGCCTCCCGGGGCGGGCGGCGACCGCGAACGGCTGCTCCACGCCTGCCTCCTGGTCTATCTCTGCGATGTCACCATGCTGGAGACCGTGCTCGTGCGGCACGGCGTCTCGTGGTTCCACGCCAGTGGCCGCAGCCTCGACTACACGGTGTGGATCCACCACCCCTTCCGCGCGGACGAGTGGCTGCTGTGCGCCCACGAGACCCCCGTGGCCGCCGGCGGACGGGGGCTCGTCCTCGGCCAGGTCTTCACCCGTGACGGCATCCTGGCCGCCACCCTCGCGCAGGAGGGTCTCCTGCGCGTGAGCAGCGGCCATGGCTAGGTCGGCTCACCAGGGGACGACCCCGTTGTCGTCGAACAGCCGGCCGGTCGGGCCGTCGTCCGGCAGGGTCGCCAGCCGGATGGCGATCGCCGCGCCCTGTTCGGGGGTCCGGGTCCCGCTGAATCCGTTGAGGTCGGTGGCCACGTAACCGGGGCAGGCGTTGTTGACCAGGATGTCGGTGCCGCTCAGCTCCTTGGCGTACTGGATGGTGACGGCGTTGAGACAGGTCTTCGTCGGCGCGTAGCCCCCGCTGATCCCCCCGAGGTCGACGCCGGGCGTGGTCTGCAAGGTCAGGGAGCCGACGTGGCTGGACTGGTTGACGATCCGGGGGTGCGCGGAACGGCGCAGCAGCGGCAGCATCGCGTTGGTGACCCTGATGACGCCGATGACGTTGGTCTCCAGCAGCCGCCGTACGGTGTCGAGGTCGATGGTCGTGGGTTCCTCCGGCCAGCCGCCGGCGATACCGGCGTTGTTGACCAGGACGTCGAGCCGTCCTGCCCGCTCCTCGATCAGGTGGGCCGCGGCGGTCACGCTCTCGTCGTCGGTCACGTCCAGGGGTACGCCGAACGCGTCGGCGCCGGCCGCGCGCAGCTTCGCCACGGCGTCCTCGCGGCGCCGCTCGTCCCGGGCGCCGACACCGACGCTCCAGCCCCGCGCCCCCAGTCCGGCCGCGATCTCGTACCCGATTCCCTTGTTCGCGCCTGTGACCAGCGCGATCGTCTTCTCGCTCACGACAGCGAGCATGCCGGTGCCGCAGCCGGGCACCAACACCAGCTCGGTAGTGCGGCGATACCCGGACGGTATCGATCGGCCGTCTGCCGTCATTAGCCTGTACGCATGGAGATACGCGAGCTGCGGTACTTCGTCGCCGTCGCCGAGGAGCTGCACTTCGGCAGGGCCGCCGAGCGCCTCGGGATGGCCCAGCCGCCGCTGTCCCGCGCGATCGTCCAGCTCGAACGGCGGCTCGGGGTCGCGCTGTTGGAGCGCACCAGCCGCAGGGTCACGCTCACCGGGGCCGGAGCCGTGCTGCTGGCCGAGGGGCGTGCGATCCTCAGCGCGGTGACGGCGGCCGAGCGGCGTACCCGACGGGCCGCGGCAGCAGAGCCCAGTCTCGTCCTGGCCGTGAAGTCCGGCACCGCCGGTGAACTGCTGGCGAAACTGCTCGACGCCTACGCCGGGGAACCGGGCGCGGCCACCGTCGATCTGCTGCTGTGCGAGGCGCACCAGCACCAGCAGTTGCTGCTGGACGGGCGGGCCGACGTGGCGCTGCTGCACCTGCCCTTCGACTCGGCAGCCGGTCTCGACACCGAAGCCCTGTGCACGGAGGGTCAGGTCGCGATCCTGCCGGCCTCGCACCCGCTCGCCGGCCGCTCCGAGGTCCGGATGGCCGACGTCACCGCGCTGCCGGACCTCCCGATGGCCCGCTGGCCCGGTCCGGACGGCACCTACCCGGAAGGGCCGGGCACGGAGGTACGGAACCTGACGCAGCTCTTCCAGATGATCGCGCTCGGCCGCACCACCGCGGTCCTTCCCGAGTCGGCCGGCCCCGGCCTGCGCCAGGACCTCGCCGCCGTGCCGGTCCTGGACGCGCCGCCCGTGACCACGGTGATCGCCTGGCCACCGCACAGCCGCCTTCGTACCGTGGCCGACCTGGTCCGCGTCGCGACACGTCGGTGAACCCGGACCAGGAGAGCAGCCGCTAGACGACCAGGCCGCCGGAGACCTCGATGGCCTGCCCGGTGATGTAGCGGGCCCGGTCGGAGGCGAGGAAGCAGACCAGGTGTGCCACGTCCCTCGGTGAGCCGAAGGCGTGGCCGGGGATGAGGGACTTGAGGAACTCGGTCCTCTCCGGCGGTATCGCGGCGGTCATGTCGGTCTCGATGAGCCCCGGGGCGACCGCGTTGACGGTGACGCCCCGGGCGCCGATCTCCTTGGCCAGCGCCTTGGTGAAGCCGATCACCCCGGCTTTGGCGGCGGAGTAGGCCGTCTGGCCGGGGATGCCGTGCAGCCCGGAGGAGGACGCGATGTTGACGATGGCGCCGCCGCGCTGTTTGACCAGCGGCATCACCAGGGGTCTGGTGACGGCGTACATGCTGTCGAGGTTGGTGCTGATGACCTCGTGCCACTGCTGCGGCGCCATGCGGGCGAACGTGGTGTCCCGGGTCACGCCCGCGTTGTTGACGAGGACGTCGAACCGGTCCAGGTGGCCGAGCGCCGCGACGGCGAAGCGCTCGGCCTCGTCGGTGTCGGCGACATGGGCGTACAGCGGGACGCAGAGCCGCCCGGGGTGGGCGGCTCCCAGTTCGTCGGCGAGGGCGCGGGCGCGGTCCTTGTCGCTGTGGTAGCCGAAGACGACGTCGGCGCCCTGTTCCAGTGCGAGACGCACCACCGCGGCGCCGATGCCGCGCGACCCACCGGTGACGACACAGCCGCGCCCCGCCAGGGGGAGCCCGTCCGTCACTGTCCGCTCCGGGACGCCGCCGCCGGCCTGCCGGACTCCTTCTTGCGCCGTGCCGCCTCCTCGCGCAGTTCGCGGTAGCGGTCCTCGGCGAGCAGGGCCGAGATCATCGGCGCGTAGAACGCGCCGTCGCCGGTCAGCGTGATGCGTTCCGGTGTGATCCGGGCGTAGCCGCGCTCGGCCAGGGCGTCCCAGACGGTGGCGAACTCGTCGTAGACGTCGAGCCCGAAGGCGGCGCTGTACTGGGTCCGGTCGATCTCGGTGCTGATGAGGCTGCGGAAGAGCAGCATCATCAGCCAGTCCTGCGAGGTGTGCCGGTAGCCGCGTTCGACGGGGAACCTGCCGCTGTCGACGGCCGCCTTGTACTGGGCGAGGTTGCGCTGGTTGATGAACGACCAGGAGCGGCCCGGGTCGAGCGCGGGGTTGCCGAAGAAGGTGATCGCCGCGTAGCCGAGCCCCAGGGTGTCGAGGTGGTCGAAGCGGGTGGTGTAGCCCTCGCGGAAGTCGTGGGCCGTGGGGTCGCCGGGGCGGCGGAAGTTGTACGTGGAGAGCTGCCGGTAGCCGCGGTCGAGCAGGAAGTCGCGCCCCGCCCGGTACATCTCCAGGTTGGCCAGGGTGCTGGGCAGTTCGTGGAAGCGGTTGAGCGCGAAGTCGGTCGGGCCGCCGACGTTCAGCTCGTAGTGGGTGATGTCGTAGACGTCCCAGGAGACCAGGGTCTCCAGGTCCTCCAGCATCGTGTCGACGGTCTGCTGCGGCCAGCCGAAGATCACGTCGACGTTGGCGGACAGCCCGAGTTCGCGGGCCCACTCCAGGCTCTGGATGACGTGCTTGGTGGTCTGTTTGCGGCCGCTGAAGCTGTTGAGGCGTTCGTTGACCTGCTGCACGCCCATACTGATGCGGTTCATCCCGGAGTCGCGGATGGCCTGCATCTTCTCCCGGGAGAACAGCTGGGGGATGCCTTCCAGCGTGAGGTCGGCCTGCTGCGAGATCTCCGGGAAGAGGCGGCGGACCATGTCCATCAGCCGGTGGTAGACGGGGCCCTTGTAGAGGTTGGAGGTGCCCCCGCCGAAGTACGCTCCGGCGAGGACGGAGCCTTGCATCTGCTCCCGGTACATCTCCGCTTCGCGCTCCACGTACCCGTAGTAGGTCTCCAGGGCGGCGTTGCCCTGGAACTCCTCCACGGGGAAGAGGCAGTACCCGCACTTTCCGGGGTCGGTCTGGATGCAGTACGGGACGCCGACGTACAGGAACACCGGTGACGTGCCGTGCGCCTCCCGCAGGCGGGTGCGGTCCTCGGCGATCTCGTCGAGGGGCACGGAGAGTTCGTTCCAGTAGCGCGGCGACGGGAAGCCGTGCTGGATCTTGTTGACCTGGCGTTCACCGAGATGGCTGTCGAGGTAGTTGTTGACGTAGTCGGGGCTCAACACGGTGCTGGCACTTCCCCTCTGGTGGGATCTGCCGGGATGTGGTCTGCCGGTCGCGGCGAGGGACCTGGCTCAGGAGCGCGCCGGAGCGTCAGCGCCGGCCGGGTCCGCGAGGATCACGTGGTGGAGGAGGTACTCCGCCAGTTCGTCGATGCTCTGGTACTCCAGGGCCTCCATGGCCTTGAAGCGGAAGTCGAGCTTCTCCTGGATGCGCCGCTGGAGTTCGGTGATGGTCAGCGAGTCGAGGCCGATCTCCAGCAGGGCCAGGGAGGGGTCGAGGTCGCTCAGGTCGATCTCCAGCTCCGCCGACATCCGGCCCAGGGTGTCGACGATCTCGACCGTGAGCCAGTCGATGACCGCCTGCCGGCGCTCCCCGGCCGCGAGCGGTTCGACGCGTTCGCGCAGTTCGCGCCGCGACTCGCCGCTCTCGTGGGGGCGGTTGTCGGCCGCCGAGGGACCGGCGGGCGAGCCCAGGCGGCGGAACTCGATGCCGTCGAGGTCCGCGAGGAGGTGCCCGGTGTCGTCCAGGACGCGCAGGCGCGCCGTGAACGCGGTGTCGGTGGCGTCGGCGCTCAGCCGGACGTGGCCCCAGATCTGGTCGGGCAGCGGTGCGTGCAGCACCATCCGGCCGATGCCCGCCGGCAGGTAGGTGCCCTTGGCCGCGCCGTCGCGTGCCGCAGCGGCGGCCAGGTGCAGACAGCCGTCGAGCATGGTCGCGAAGCGGTGGGCGTGCCCGGACCGTGCCGCGCCGTCGGGAGCGGCGGTGATCCGGCCCAGCGCCTGGCCGCCGGCTTCGTCGGTCCACAGCTCGCGGACGGTGGAGAAGCTCGCGCCGTACTCCAGGCCGTCCTCGCGCAGCAGCCCGTACAGCCGCCCGGGCGCGAGCGCCGTGGGCATCTGCGCGCGCAGCTCTTCAAGCGGCTCGGCGGGGGCGCCGGGGTGTCCGGCGGCGGGGCCGACCGTCCCGTGGCAATAGCGGGGCGCGTCGTCGCCGTCGCCGCCCGCCACGGTGAACCGGAAGCGGCCGTCCGCCGGGGCGCCCTCCCCGGCCAGGTCCACCCGTACGCTGCTGGACCCGGTGGGAGCCAGGACGAGCGGCCGTACGAAGTGGACGTCGGTGAGCTCGACGGGCGCGGCGCCGAAGCCGTCGGCCGAGGCGCGGGCGTCCACGGCCAGCTCCAGATAGCCGGTGGCGGGAAACACGGTGGCGCCGAGGATGCGGTGGTCCACCCAGGGCGTGCCGGGCCGCACGTCCTGCCGGTGGACCCGGTGCACGGCCGGCTCGGGTGCCGCCGTCCGCGGCGCCGGGGCCGTCGCGCGCCCGGTGTCCTGGGGTGTCACCCAGTACCGGTCCCCTCGGAAGGGGTACTGCGGGGCGGTGGAGGTACGGCGGTGGCCCGGGCCCCGGTAGAGCGCGGGCAGGTCGATCGCGGCGCCCGCCGTGAACAGGGCGCCCGCGGCGGCGAGGAGGTTGCGTACGTCCCGCCCGTCGCGCCGGAGGGTGGGGATCACCGTCACGCCGGACGTGCCGAACGCCTCGGTCACGTACGTCCGCAGCGCGGGGTGGGGACCGATCTCCACGACCGCCGTGCAGCCCCGGGCGGCGACCGCGCGCAGGGCGTCGTGGAACCGGACCGGCCGGCGGGCCTGCTGGGTCCAGTACTCGGGCCCCTCGGCGCCGGTCAGCGCCTCGCCCGTGACGCCGGAGAACACCGCGAGCGCCGGTGCGGCCGGACGGAGCATGGCGGCGGCCTTGCCCAGCTCGGGCAGGGCCGGGTCCATCAGGGGCGAGTGGAAGGCGTGGGAGGTGCGCAGCCGGGTGACGCGGACGCCCCGCGCCGCGGCGAGGCCCGCCACGTCGTCGACGGCCTGCGCCCGGCCGGAGACGACCACGGCGCGCGGCCCGTTGACCGCGGCCAGGGAGACGTCGGCCTCGCGCCCGGACAGCCAGCCCTCCACCGTGCCGGGGTCGGCGTCGACGGCGAGCATCACGCCGTCACGCGGCAGCTCACCCATGAGCCGGCCGCGTACCGCGCTGAAGTGAGCGGCGTCCTCCAGCGTGAGGACGCCGGCGACGCACGCGGCGGCGACCTCGCCGATGCTGTGCCCCACCACCGCGTCCGGCACCACCCCCCAGGAACGCAGCAGGGCGCAGAGCGCGTACTCGACGGCGAACAGCGCCGGCTGCGCGAGGCGTGTGTCGTCGAGCGCCTGCGGTGACTGCTCCTCGAACAGGAGCCGGCGCAGCGGTACGGGCAGTTCGGCGTCGAGGACCTCGGCGCACCGGTCGATCGCGGCGGCGAACTCCGGTTCGTGGTCGTAGAGTTCGCGGGCCATGCCGGGGTGCTGGACGCCCTGGCCGGTGAAGACGAAGGCCGTCCTGGCCGCCTTGAGCGGGCGTCCCGAGGTGACCGACGAGGGCGTGCGCCTGGTCCGCCACAGCCGCAGGTCGCCGGCGATCTCGGTGCCGTTGCGGCCGGCCACGGCGAGGCGGTGGCGGTGCGTGGCCCGGCCCGCTGCGGCGGTGTACACGGCGGCCGGGAGGCTCTCCCGGTCGGTCTGCGCGAGGTACTGCGCCCAGCGGTCGGCCAGCGCGTCCAGGCTCGTCGGGGATTTGGCGGACAGCACCAGCAGTTCGGCGGGGCGTCGACGCTCCGTGTCGGTGTACGGGCGCGGTCGCGGGGCTTCGCGCAGCAGTACGTGGGCGTTGGTGCCGCTGTAGCCGAAGGAGTTGACGGCGGCCAGGCGCGGCGCGTCCCCCCGGGGCCAGGGCACGGGCTCGGTGGGGATCTCCACCGCTGCGCCGCCGAGGTCGATCTTGGGGTTCAGGCGGTCGAGGTGGACGCTGGGGTAGATGGTCTCGCGGTGCAGGGACAGGGCGGCCTTGAGGACGCCGAGGAGTCCCGCAGCCGCCTCGGTGTGTCCGAAGTTGCTCTTCGCCGAGCCGACGTACAGGGGCCGGTCGGCGGTGCGCGGGCGTCCGTAGGCGCTGGCGATGGCGCCCATCTCGATGGGGTCGCCGACCGGGGTGCCGGTGCCGTGCGCCTCGATGTAGCCGACCTGCGCCGGGTCGATGCCGCCGCGGGTGAGGACGGCGCGCATCACCTCCTCCTGGGTCCGCCCGTTGGGGGCGGTCAGGGCGGGGGTGCGGCCGTCGTGGTTGATCGCGGTGCCGACGATGTGGGCCAGGACCGGATCGCCCCGCTCCTCGGCGAGCGAGCCGCGGCGCAGCAGCGCGGCCACACAGCCCTCGCTGCGGACATAGCCGTCCGCCTTCGCGTCGAACGACCGGCACTGGCCGCTGGGCGAGAACAGGCCGAGTTTGCAGAACGCGATGTGGACCTGCGGGTTGAGGATCAGATTGGCGCCGGCCACGATGGCCGCGTCGCACTCGCCGGTGAGGATGGACTGCCGGGCCAGGTGCATGGCGACCAGCGAACCGGAGCAGGCGGTGTCCACCGTGAGGCAGGGGCCCTTGAGGTCGAGGAAGTGGGCGACGCGGCCGGCGCTGATGCTCATCGAGTCGCTCATGGAGTCGTAGGCGGTGATGCCGCCCAGGCCCACGGCCTCGTGCTTGAGGATGAAGTAGCTGTTGCTGTTCATGAGGGCCAGGAACACGCCGGTGTTGCTGCCCCTGATCTCGTCGGCGTTCTGTCCCGCGTGCTCCAACGCGTGCCACACGGTCTGGAGGAGCAGGCGCTGCTGCGGGTCCATGCGAGCCGCCTCGGCGTCCGAGATCCCGAAGAACGCCGCGTCGAACAGGTCGACATCGTCGACGAACCCGCCGTGGCGGGTGTAGGTCTTGCCCGGGGCCAGGGGGTCGGGATCGTAGAACTCGTCCACGTCCCAGCGGCTGGACGGGATCTCTTCGACGCAGTCCCGCCCTTCCCTCAGGACGGTGTGCAGGTCGTCCAGCCCGTGAACCCTGCCGGGCAATGTGCATCCGACCCCTACTAACGCAATGGGCTCAGCATCCATGCCGATCTCCTTCGGCTGGGGGTGACGGCGCTGTCGTGGCGGGGCCCACATGAGGTGGAGGCCCAGGACGGCCACACGGTGTGAAGGATCGGAGCGCGTTCACTTGTCGGCGGCATCCAGGACTTCGGCGAACCGCCGGTCCGTGCACGAGTCAGCCGAAATGCCCCTCAGCGCAGCTGTGCAAGGCTAGGTGCGGCACGGCTACGGGGTCAAGGGCGCTGCCGCCGGGCGGCACGGCACCCTCGAAAGTGCGCCACAGCGCTCCGCCGGCCCGTCCGGGACGCAGGATCTCGTCCGGCCCGGGTGGGCGAGCCGGGTCAGCTGGAGTTCCAGCTGCCGATCAGCCGCAGCGCGTCGGCCGACGGGGTGTTGGGCTGGGCCGAGTAGGCGATCAGCTTCCAGTTGCCCGTCCCGGCCACGTCCACGGCCTCGTAGTGCAGGTCGAGCGGTCCTACCAGGGGGTGGTCGAGCCGGTAGCGGCCGTGCGACTTGTCGTTGACGTCCTGCTGCGCCCACAGTTGGCGGAACTCCTGGCTGCGCATGGACAACGTGCCGATGAGCTCGATGAGTTGCGGGTCGTCGGCGTACCGGCCGGCGTTCAGGCGCAGGTAGGCGACGGTGTCGGCGCACTTGCGCGGCAGGCTCTGCCCGAACAGTTCGCGAAAGGTCTGGTCGAAGAAGACCAGCCGGGCGGCGTTGCGTTCGGCCGCCGGCAGCGTGGGGAAGTCGGCGAACACGCCCCTGGCCAGGTCGTTCCAGGCGATGAACTCCGCGCGCGGTCCCACGATGTAGGCCGGTCCCGCGAGGGTGTCCAGCAGCATCCGCAACGAGGCACGCACGTCGGCCACCGGCTCCTGCCGGGAGCGGCTGGACTCAGGGCGGGCGAGGTTGCGCAGGTGGCGGGTCTCGTCGGCGCTGAGCCGCAGGGCCCGGGCTATCGCGTCGAGCACCTGCTCGGACACGTGAGGATTGCGTCCCTGTTCCAGCCGTACGTAGTGATCGATGCTCACCCCCGCGAGCTGGGCGAGTTCCTCCCTGCGCAGCCCCGGTACCCGGCGCCGGCCGTGCGTGGCCAGTCCGACCTCCTGCGGCGTCACCCGGTCCCGCCGTGAACGCAGGAACATGCTCAACTCTGTCCGTCGATCCACACCGCCCATTATGGGCAGGCCGCCGCCCCGTCAGGGTGGGGAGCTTTTCCCCAGGATGCACCTGCCCTGGCAAGGCTCGCGCGGCCCGGCCGACAGTGATACGGCGGGTCCGACCGGAAGCCGTCCGGTGTGCCGGGGACCCTCGCACCGTCATCTGTCGCCGTGGAAAGAGAGAGCCATGCTCGCCAAGCAACCGCTGGGCCGTACCGGGATGGAGATCACCCGGGTGGGGTTCGGATCCTGGGTGGTGGCCGGGTCCGGTTGGATGTTCAGCTGGGGCGACACCGACGACGCCGAGTCGATCGCCGCCATCCGGCACGCGATCGCCTCGGGCGTGAACTGGATCGACACCGCGGCTGTGTACGGCCTCGGCCACGCGGAGGAACTGGTCGGCAAGGCGATCGCGCATCTTTCCGAGAAGCCGTACGTCTTCACCAAGGCCGGCCTGGTGTGGGACCGGGACAACCCGTCGGCCGCGCCTCGGCGGATCATGAAGCCCGCGAGCGTGCGCCGCGAGGTCGAGGACTCGCTGCGGCGCCTCGGCGTGGAGCGGATCGACCTGTATCAGGTGCACTGGCCGGACACCGGCGAGTCCCTGGAGTACGCCGGTGACGGCTTCGGCACGGTATCGCCCAACGCCACGCCGCTGGAGGAGTATTGGCAGGTCATGGCCGATCTGAAGGCCGAGGGCAAGGTCGGTGCGATCGGGCTGTCCAACCACGACGTGGCGCAGTTGGAGGCGGCGGAGAAGATCGCGCACGTGGACGTGATCCAGCCGCCGTTCTCGGCGATCAACCGGTCGGCGGCGGCCGAGGTCGCGTGGGCGGACGCCAACGGCACCGGCGTGATCGCCTACTCGCCGATGCAGTCCGGACTGCTGAGCGGCGCGTTCACCGCCGAGCGGGCGGCGTCGCTGGGCGCCGACGACTGGCGGTCCGCGCATGCCGACTTCACCACCGGGCTGGCCGCCAACCTCCGGCTCGCCGACGCGCTGAAGCCGATCGCCGCGCGCCATGGGGCGAGCGTGGCCGAGGTGGCCATCGCCTGGGTGCTGGCCTGGCCGGGCGTCAGCGGCGCCATCGTGGGCGCGCGCAGGGCCTCCCAGGTCGACGGCTGGATCGGTGCGGGAGATCTGGAGCTGACCGCCGCCGACCTGGACGAGGTCGGCGCCGCGATCACCGCCACGGGCGCGGGTACCGGCCCGGCCACGCCCCGAGACGCAGGGTGAACTCTCCGCACCGGCCCGCCCCGACGAGATGGAGCATGTGATGGGTAAACAGCCCGTGTCGCGGCGGAGGATGCTGACCGCCGCCGCCGGCACTGCCGCCGTGGTGGCCACGGCGGCCTGGACCCGGCCGACGTCGGCCACCGTGCCGCCCGGCGGCAGCGCGCCGCCCGGTGCCGGCCGGCTGCCGGCGCAGTACATCGTCCCCGGAGACCGGGCCTTCCCCACCGGGCACGCGTATGACCCGCGCACCGGCCACATCTACGTCGGCAGCGCCGCGGACGGCACCCTCTACCGTGGCCATCTGACCAAGTCCGCGGTGCGCTCATGGTCGGCCGACGGCACCGACGGCCGCAGCACCACGTCCGGGATGGCCATCGACTCCGCCGGACGGCTCATGGTCGGAGGCGCGGACACCGGCACCTTGCGGGTGTACGACACCGAGCGCGGCGCACTGCTGGCCCTGCTGCGCGGCGTAGACGGCGGTTTCGTCAACGAGATCGCCGTCGCGCCGGACGGCAGCACGTACGCCACCGACTCCTTCCGGCCCGTCGTCTATCGGCTTGCCGATTCCGGCAGCGGTTGGCGCCTCGAACGCTGGCTCGACGTCACCGCCACCCCCATCGAGTGGATCGACGGCCGTCACAACCTCAACGGCATCACCTGCGTCGGAGGCCATCTGCTGACCGTCAACAGCTCCACCGGGCAGCTGTGGCGCGTTGACCGGTCCACGCGGCAGGTGCTCCGGGTCGACCTCGGCGGCCACCAACTCCCCAACGGCGACGGGCTGGCCTTCCGCGACGGGCTGCTGTACGTGGTCCAGGGCAATATCAACGATGTCCCCGGTCTCACCCCCCAGGTGACCGTCATCGCCATGTCCCCCGATCTGTCCCGAGGCCGCTACACGAGCCGCCTTCTCGCACCCGGCGGCTTCCACCACCCCAGCTCCATCTCCCTCGCCCGCGACCGGGCGTTGGTCGTCAACAGCCAGTACAGCCGCTGGATCAACGGCCTCCCGCCCGAGGTGCTCCCCTTCACCCTCTCCGCCGTGCGGCTGGACGCGGCCGTCCCCTCCGATCAGGGCCTTTAGACCAAGGCCGTGCGGTCCCCGCTGAGGTACGGGCGGGATCGATCGGGCAGATCACCCACCAGAGTCCGTCCTGCGCATGCAAGCCGCCATGAGCGCGTCCTCGGCAGTCCCCCGGGAACAGCCGGTCCGGTCGTCGTGGTTGCATCGACGAGACACCCGGCAGCAGGGGGCGAGGGCCGGAGACCGCCCAGGCCCCCTGCCCGGGACCGTGGCGCACTGTCCGCGCGCCCGGATCACGACATACGTCCGCAGGAGGACTGTTCGATGACTGACCGGCCCTTGACGCTCATGGCGGTACACGCCCACCCCGACGACGAGGCCACCGGAACCGGCGGGGTCCTCGCGCGATATGCGGCGGAAGGCATCCGCACGGTTCTCGTGACCTGTACCGACGGCAGTTGCGGTGACGGACCGGGCGGGGTCAAGCCCGGCGATCCCGGGCACGATCCGGCGGCGGTCGCCCTGATGCGCCGTCGGGAACTCGAAGCGAGCTGCGACGTCCTGAAGGTCTCCGATCTGGAGACGCTGGACTACGCGGACTCCGGGATGATGGGCTGGCCGGGCAACGACGCCCCCGGCTCCTTCTGGCGGACCCCCGTGCGGGACGGCGCGGCCCGGCTCGCGGACCTCATGCGGCACTACCGCCCCGATGTGGTCGTCACCTACGACGAGAACGGCTTCTACGGCCACCCCGACCACATCCAGGCCCACCGCATCACGATGGCGGCGCTGGAGATGACCGAGCTGGCGCCGAAGGTGTACTGGACCACCGCGCCCCGCTCGATGATGCGGCAGTTCGGCGAGGCCATGCGGGAGTTCCAGCCGGACCTGCCGGAGCCCGACCCCGCCGAGGCCGCCGCGCTGGCCGAGATCGGCCTCCCCGACGACGAGATCACGACGTGGGTGGACACCACCGGCTTCAGCGGCCAGAAGTTCGACGCGCTGGCCGCGCACGCCAGTCAGGGCGAGAACATCTTCTTCCTCAGGATGGGCAAGGAGCGGTTCGCGGAGCTGATGGGCATGGAGACGTTCGTCCGTGTCCAGGACACCACCGGCGCGGCCGTCCCGGAGAACGACCTCTTCGCCGGGCTGCGCTGATCCGCGTCCTCGCCGCGTTCACGGGCTGGTGCTGACCACCGCGGGCGTCCGCTCGGCCGCCGACCGCTTGATCAGCGCCTCCGAGCACATGCCGTGCAGCAGCACGCTGCCGAGGACGGACAGCACCGTCGTCTGGAGGACGGTGTCGGCGCGGGCGCCGTCGGGGAGGCTGTTGTAGGCGATGAGGCCGAAGACGATCGTGGTGGTCCCCCGGGGCCCGAGGAGGCCGAGGAGCAGGCGGTCCTTGCGGCCGAGGGGGGACCCGGCGAGGGCGACCAGGACCGGGACGATCCGTACGACGGTGAGGGCCGCCAGGCAGAACAGGACCGCCTGCCAGCTCACGCCGATCGCGAACGTCACGACCGCCGCGAGCCCGACGACGAACCACATGGTCATCGTCATGAGGGTGGTGACGTCCTCCAGGAGGACGACCTCGTGGCTGCCGAGGGAGGAGCGGTGGGCCTGGCGGCGGGCGACGAGGACGCGGTGGACGTAGCGGAAGGCGATGCCGCAGACGAAGGACGTGACGAAGCCGTTGCCGCCGATCTCGACGCCGGCCGTGTAGGCGATCAGCGGGGTGAGCAGGACGGCGATCCGGCGGGACTGGGGGGTCGTCCAGTCCACGCGGTCGGCCCGGTCCAGGAGCCAGGCGACGAGGCAGCCGATGACGAGCCCGGCGATGACGGCCTTCACGGCCTGTCCGGCGGCGCTGGTCAGCGCCTCGGTGGGGGTGTGGAGGGCGCTGTCCCCGCCGGCCAGCAGCAGGGCGAACAGGAAGAGGGGCGAGACGATGCCGTCGTTGTAGCCGCTCTCGACGTTCAGCACGCTGCGTACGCGCGAGGAGAGCCGTCCGTCGCGTACGACGCCTTCGCTGGGCGCGAAGTCGATGGGGACGACGACGCAGGCGATGACCAGCATCAGCGCCCAGCCCAGGCCGGGGAAGACGAGTTTGCCGAGGAGCATCGCGGCGCCGAGGCTGAGCGGGAGCGCGATGAGCAGGACGCGGGCGACGAGGCGGGGCGAGTTGCCCCAGAGGCGTCCGCCGCGGATCTCGGTGGCGTCGACGAACAGCAGGAACGCGAGGATGATCTCGGCGGCGTGCTGGGCGACCTCGGTGTTGAGCGCGGCGGCGACGGAGTCCTCGACGCTGAGTCCGACCAGGACTCCGGCCAGGACCATGGTCGCGGGGGCGCCGAGGTGCCAGCGCTGGAGGCGGAGCGCGGCGAGGGAGCGGATCAGGGCCATCAGCGCGGCGGCCAGGACGGTGGGGATCACGGGCGTGCGGACTTCCGGGG
>NZ_LIRL01000716.1 GCF_001419795.1 Streptomyces niveiscabiei | reverse complement strand
CCCCCACCCCACCGGCGATAAGCCCCACGACTTGCCCGGGAGAGGTATTGAAAGTAGGCGGACACTCGGAAGCATCCAGAACTCCCAACCGCCCAGCGGTCCCGGCCCCCATATAAATCAACCGCCCCCCACGCCTCATCCGTAGGGCAATGGCATCAATGGCAGCAGAAATAACAGGCAACTGGGTGGCAACAGCGGCGGGAACACCGGCATCTTCACGATTCATGAGCCGAGCGATATCAAGCGTGGACAGCTCATCAATCCGAGCGAAGTCGGCCCGAAACGACTCGGTGGGAAGAGCGGAAAGCTGAGAAAGAAGGTCAGATGAAGACATAAAGCAGACGGCTCTTTCAATCCAAGGGTTCCTACACCTACCTAAGGGGCGCGGGGCTGTATCTAACAGCAGCTCCGCTGCGGGGCGCGATCAACCACATACAACCCGCAGCCCGAACGAAAGATCACCCCTACGGTCTACCGATGCCGATGGGCCAACGCCTCGTACGACGCGGCCAACGCAGGAGCCGCAGCCTCGTAAGTCCGCTGAGCAACCCCCACGAACAGGCAGTCCACCACCAGTAACTGCCCGGTCCGCGACGCCATGGCCGCAGGCCGCAACTCACTCTCCCGAGCAGAGGACGTGGTCAGAACATGATCCGCGTACTGAGTGACCGCCCCATCGGCCCGCCCGGTAATAGCTACGGTGGTGGCCCCCCGCTCAAAAGCGACCCGCAGAGGCTCGATCACATCCCCCGTGGACCCAGAATGCGTAATGGCGACGGCAACATCCCCACCCCGCAACTGCACCGCATTGGTCACCGCGAGATGAGGATCACTGTGCGCATGGGCAACGATCCCGATGCGCAGAAACTTCTGCACCAGATCCTGAGCGACAAGCCCGGAAGCCCCGACACCATAAACATCGACGCGTCGAGCAGCAGCGGCGGCAGAAACGGCAGCCCCGAGCTGAACGGTATCGAGCCCGGCGGCGGTATCGGCCAGCGTCTGCTGCTCGGCATGCGCAAGCTTGCTGACGACATCGCCGAGAGAATCGTCGACGGAGATGTCCGTGGTCAGCACAGGAGCCCGCCCGGACTGCTGATGCGCGGCAAGCCCCGCGAGGGCGAGCCGCAGATCGCGGTACCCGGGATACCCCAGTACCCGAGCGGTACGCACGACGGTCGCCTCGCTGGTCCCCGTCCGCTCCGCGAGCCCCGTGACGGTGAGCGCCGCGCACCCCGCGGGATCCCCCGCGACGGCCTCGGCGACCCGCTGCATGGACCGGGTCATGGAGGGAGCGAGCGTGCGCACCTTGGCCGCGAGCGCGCCCCCGAAAATTTCTTTCACGTCACGGGTCACACTCTGAAAGATATTTTCGTTTCGGTGACAGGGTCAAGAGTGCGCACAATGAAGACATGAGCACCGACCCCGTACACCCCGTAAGCCCCCTGGAGCAGGCCCTGCACAGGGCCCGCGCCCTGGTCCTCGCCGACCTGGTCGCGGGCGAGGTCGCCGAGGCGGACGTGGTGTCGCTGGTCGAGGAGTCGGTCGTACAGCGCCGCTGGTGGGTGGAGCAGTGGCCGGACGGCGCGCAGTACGTCGCGGGCCTGGTCGCGCAGGACGTACAGGACGCCCTACTGGAGAGGTACGGCCGCTGGCCCCTGTGCCCGGTCTGCGGCTCGGGCGACCCGCACGCGCTGGACGTCGAACCGGAGCTCGGCCCCGACCCGCACTGGGTGTGCCACAAGGCCGGCGTGAAGGTCGCGGCGGTCGGCACCCTCGGCGCCGGCCAGAGCGGACCGCCGTCCTCATGACCGTCTACATCGACCCGCCCACCTGGCCCGGCCACGGCCGCCTCTGGTCCCACCTGGTCAGCGACGTCTCCTACGACGAACTCCACGCGTTCGCCGAGAAGTTGGGCGTCCCGGCGCGCGCTTTCGAGCGCGATCACTACGACATCCCCGCCCAGCGTTACGCCGACGTGGTGGCCGCCGGGGCCGTCGAGGTCAGCAGCCGCGAGGTCGTACGGCTCCTGCACGGCGCGGGCCTGCGGCGGCGCAAGGCGAGCGTCCCTCAGAGCCGGTACCGCCGCAGCTCGTAGGCGTCCCCCTCCGGATCGGTCCCGACCTCGACGAACCCGGCCCGCTCCAACACCCCTTTGGACGCGAGGTTCTTGGGCTCGACGACGGCGAACACGCTGTCCACGTCCCCCTGTTCACGCCCGAGCGCCCACTCCCCGACCGCTCGCACCGCCTCCGTCGCGAACCCGTTCCCGCGCGCCTCGGGGACGACGTCGTACCCGATCTCCGTACGGCCCTCGCCGTCCGGCGCCGCGTGGAAACCGAGGCTGCCGATCGCCAGCCCGTCCGCCCGCCGCACGAGCACGAACAGGCCGAACTCCGCCCGCAGGACGCCCTTTTCGTACGAGGAGAACACCAGCCCGGCGGCCTCGCGCGTCCCGTCGAGAGGCCCGTCCCCGAGCCAGTCGAACCCGCCGTCGCCGCCCACCCACAGCTCGGCGAGCACGGCCGGGGTGGCGGACTCCAGGGTGAGCCGATCGGTGGGCAGGACAAGGCTGTTGTGCCAGCGCCAGCGCAACACCCTTGTGCGGCCCGGCAGTTCGCCGCGCCCGGTCGCCCACAGCAGCGTCTCCCAGGGGTCGAGCGCCGGACGCACCTCGGGAAAGATCCGCTGGAGCACGAACTCGGCGAGTTCCGGGGCGGGTTGGTACCCGACGTCCAGGCCGCGCGCGATGTCGTGGGTGTGCAGCAGGACTTCGGCGACCCCCATTGCCGCGAACCCCTGCCGGTTCGCGCCCCGGAACGGCGCCGGGTGGTACGCCCGCACGCGCGGCGGCGTGGACCGTACGGCCGCCGCGAGCACCGCCCCGGCCGCCCCGATCACGTCCACCACCCGGGAGTCGGCCGTCACGTCCTCGAACCGGAGCCCGAAGGGCAGGTACCCGCCCTGCACCCGGCCCGCCAACTGCGCGGCGTATCCGAAGAGTTCGTACGCGATGTGCTCGGCGGTCGCCCGGCAGCTCCACTCCAGGCCCGAGGCCGGGGTGCCCGCCCAGTCCCGGTCCGCGAGCGACCGCAGCAGCGTGACGCTCTCCTCGACGGCCGCGTCCAGTTGATCTCCGCCCGAAAGACTTCTCCGCATGACGTGAGCGTAGGGCCTCAGCCGGTCAGCGCCTCCAGTTCGGCGGCGATGTTGCGCCGCGCGTCCGCCTCCCAGTGCTCCTGGCCGTACGGCGTCCTGAACAGCCTTTCCATACCGAGGAGTTGACGCAGAATGTCGGCCCGCCCGGCCCGGAACACGTCCTCGGGGACGAAGCCGTACTCCTCCCGGACGGCGGCCGTGTACGCCGTGTACGCGTCCGGCGCCGAGGCCAGGATCGCGAGGTCCGCGTCGCACAGCACCTCGCCGTTGCGGTCCCCGTCGGCCGGCGCGTGTCCCTGGGTGAGCCGCACCAGCCGCGCGACCTCCGCCACGCCCCGCTCCGGCACGCCCGCCTCGGTCAGCGCCCGCTCCGCCAGCCGCGCCGACCGCTCTTCGTTCGTCGACCGCTCCGGCAGGTAGACGGCGTCATGGAACCAGGCCGCGAGCCGCACCAGGTCGGCGTCGTCGGCGTAGCTCTCCAGGAGGTCGACGCGGTCCAGTACCGCCGTGAGGTGCGTCAGCGTGTGATACCTGCGCTGGGGCTCCTGCCAGCGCTCGATCAGGTTGTCGGCGTACCGGTGGGGCGCGATGGCGCAGGAGTCGTCGGCCCGCGCGGCGAGCAGAGCGGGAAGCCAGCGGGAGCGCAGAGCGTCGAGATCGACCATGACCCCTATTCTCCCGCCGCGCGAGTACCCCCCTACGCCCTACGTTGGACGGATGACCCCTACTTCGGAGCTACCCCGCGACCCCGAACTCCCCGGCCGCATCCTCGCCGCCGAACGCGACATCCTCGTCCCCCTCCTGCGCGCCCGTCCCGACGCCGACTTCGCGCTCCCGACCGCGGGTTGTCCGGGCTGGTCCGTGCGCGACGTCCTCGCGCACTGCTCCGCCGCCCTGATCCGCGTGGTGGAGAACCGGCTGGAGAAGGGCGTGTTCTCCCCCGAGTCCAACGACCGCGACATCGCCGACCGCGCCGACTGGCCCACCGGGCGGATCGTCGACGAACTGGAACGCGGCATGACCGAGGTCGGCCCGCTGCTCGCCGCCTCGACCGGCCGCCTCGACGCCATCGCGCTCGGCGAGTGGATCCACGCGGGCGACGTCCGCGAGACGTGGAACGAGCCCGGCGCCTACGCCGGACCGGTCCTCCCCGATGCCCTGACCTTCCTCGCGTACCTCACCCAGCAGCGCGACCATGTCCCCCTCCGGGCCGACCTCGACGACATGGACGCCCCGCTCACCCTCGGCCACTCCGACGGCACCCACCCTCCGGCCCGCTACCTCGGCCCGGCGGCCACGCTGATGCGGCTGTACTCGGGGAGGCCGGTGGAGGGGACGTCGTACGAATTGGTGGGGGTACGGGAGGAGGAGCTGAACCTGTTCGGCTGACCCGGCGGGGTCATACCCGGGAGCTACCTCTCCTGACGTACCCTGATTGGACTAGACCTATAGGGGTACCCCGCTGGAGGTACCCCTCGACGAAAGGCCCCGCATGAGCACGCGTCCGCTCCTGGAGGTGATCGCCCTCACCCCCGAGGACGCGGTCGCGGCGCAGTCGGGCGGTGCGGACCGGGTCGAGCTGGTCTCCGAGATGGCGGCGGACGGGCTGACCCCGGCGCTCTCGGTGTTCGGCGCGGTCCGCGCGGCCGTGGACATCGATGTCCGCGTGATGCTCAGGGGGGCGGCGGGCTTCGCGGCCGGTGATCTCGGCCGACTCGTGCGCGCGGCGGGGGAGTTCAGGCAGGCCGGCGCGGACCAGTTCGTGCTGGGGTTCCTGGACGCCGAAGGCGCCGTGGACATGGGCGCGGTGGAGCGGCTCACCGCCGAACTGGACGGCTGCCGCTGGACGTTCCACCGCGCGCTCGACCACGCCGCCGACCGCGACGCGGTCCGCAAGGCGCTGGCGGGCATGCCGGGCCTGGACACGTACCTCACGGCCGGCTCCCCGGACGGCGTCGAGCAGGGGATGCGGACGCTGCTGGGCGAGGCGGGCCGGTACGAGCAACGCCTCCTGGTCGGCGGCGGGTTGACCCTGGCGCACGTACCGGCCCTGCGCGCGGCCGGGGTCGACGCCTTCCACGTCGGCGGGGCCGTACGGCCGTACGGCTGGGCCGAGCCGGTGGCGCCGGAAGCGGTCCGGGTCTGGCGCCGGGCGATCGACCCCGCCTGATGGCTCACGCCAACTGGCGCAGCTGCTCCGGCAGTTCACACCCGTGCACGACAACCAGCCCCGAAACGGCACGAGTCAGCGCGACGTACAGCCGCCGCAGCCCGGTCCGCTCGTCCGGCTCGCCGTCCACCACGGCCTGCGGCTCGTCCAGCACGACGTAGTCGTACTCGAGGCCCTTCGCCAACGAGGCCGGGACCAGGGTGAGTCGGGCCTCGGCCGTGGTCTCCTGGCCGGGGTCGAGGTACGCCACCCCGGCCGCGCCCAGCGCCTCGGCGAGCACGGGAATCCGGGGGTCGGCGGCGATCAGCCCGATCGACCCCTCCCGCAGCAGCAACTCCCCGCACGCCGCGACGACTTGCTCCACTTCGGAGACCTCGCGCAGCTCGAAGAACCCGGGGTTCTCCCGCACCGACGCGACGGGCGCGAGGCCGGGCGCGATGTGCGGCAGCAGCCGGGACGCGTAGGTGATGACGTCCGTCGGCACACGGAACCCGGCGGTCAACTCCTCGACCACCGCCTCGGATTTGCCGAGGTGACCCAGCGCCTCCTCCCAACTCCGCGTCGCCCAGGGGGTGGTGCCCTGCGCGAGGTCGCCGAGGACGGTCGCGGACCCGGTCGTGCAGCGCCGGCCGACGGCCCGGTACTGCATGGGGGAGAGGTCCTGCGCCTCGTCGAGGACGACGTGCCCGAGCGAGTGCGTGCGCTCGACGACGTCGGTGGCCTCGTCGATCAACACCGCGTCCGCGGCAGACCACTTGGCTGACTTCACCGACCGTACGGGCTTGGTCCACAGGATCGTCTTCTGCTCCTCGTCGGTGAGGATCCCGGCCGCGTGCTCGGCGAGGAACTCCGGTTCGCCGAGCAGCCGCAGGACCAGTTTCGCCGGATCGACGGGCGGCCAGATCGCCTTGACGGCCGCCTTCACCGCGCTGTTGCGGGCCACCGAGTCCTGGACCCGGTCGTCCGGCGCCTCTCCGGCCCGCTCCATCTGGACCAGCACCGCGTGCGCGATCCGCTGCGGCAGGGCTTCGCGCGCCGCGCCGTACCGGATGTCGCGGTCGAGCAACTCCCGCACGATGTCTTCGAGTTCGTACGCGGGCACCCGCCATCGGCGCGACCCGCGCACCACGACCACGGACTCGGCGGGCGGGGTGACATGCGCGTACACGGCCCGCCGCAGCACCTCGGCCATCCGGGCGTCGCCCTTGACGACGGCGGCGGCAGCCTCGTCGGTCCCGCGCACCTCGACGTGCGCGACGAGGTCGTCCACCGTCGCCTGACGGACCGACAACTCACCCAGGGCGGGCAGGACTTGCTCGATGTAGTGGAGGAAGGACCTGTTCGGCCCGATGACCAGCGTCCCGGTCCGCGCGAGCCGCTCGCGGTGCGCGTACAGCAGATACGCGACCCGGTGCAGACCGACCGCGGTCTTCCCGGTCCCCGGACCCCCCTGCACGCAGACGCTGCCCGCGAGGCCGCTGCGCACGATCTCGTCCTGCTCGGGCTGGATCGTCGCGACGATGTCCCGCATCGGGCCGACACGCGGTCGCTCGATCTCCTGCTGGAGCAGCTTGCTGGTCCGCGCCGCCTCCGCCGGGTCGGAGAGGTGCTCGTCCTCGTACGCGGTGAGGTCACCGCCGGTGTACCCGAAGCGGCGGCGCAGCCCGACGTCCATCGGGTCCTTCTTCGACGCCCGGTAGAAGGGCTGCGAGACCGGTGCGCGCCAGTCGATGACCATGGGATCGCCGTCGCCGTCGTGCACATGCCGACGCCCGATGTAGAAGCGCTCACCGTCCGCCCCCTCCGCCTGCTCGACACCGGGCGCGTGCAGGTAGTCCAGCCGCCCGAAGAACAACGGGGTGTCGCTCAGGTCGGCCAGCGCCTTGATCCGCTCCTCGATCTGGCGGCCTAGCACTTCCGCGTTGACCCAGTTGGCGGTCACATCCTTGATGTCCAGCGCCTGCACGTCCTCCCGCATCGCCCGCAGCGCGGTACGGGACGCGGCCAGATGCGAGCGCTCACGGAACAAGGGGTCGTCGGCGGACACGGGCGTGGACAAGGAAGTGCCTCCGGGCATGCGTGAGCTGCGAATGGGGTGCGACTGGGGGCCGACCGGTTTCCGACCGGACGACGGCACTCCACGAGGGAGGCGGCAAGAGCGGAGATTGTAGGCGAGCACCCGGCACGAGAGCCAATGGTTTTTCCGCCGCACGACCGCTGCGGGCGATCGCGTCGTGCTGTCGGAGGAACCCTGAGACCGACCCCTAATACCCCTGAGGAATTCCGTCCCTCTTGAGTACTACGGAACGGGCGGGAAAGTTGGCTCTGTGGGGTGATGCCCGCTTTATGGCCGGGATCGCACCATGGATGCATGAGCGCAGCGACCTTCACACCCGTTCCGGCCGCCGGTCGCCCGTCAGGTGCGACCCCGATGAGCAGTCCGCACAGGCACCGCCTGGGCGACGCCGTTCACGCGATACGCGTGTTCGCCGGCGCCGCCTTCGACGTCATGATCCTCGGAGAGTACGGCGAGGAGGCAGGTGTCCGGCGCCGCGCGTGAGGAGCGCGGTGAGGAGCGCTCAGGCGTCCTCGGCCAGCAGCTCGTCCGCGTCGACGATCCGGTAGGCGTACCCCTGCTCCGCCAGGAACCGCTGCCGGTGCGCGGCGAAGTCCTGGTCGATGGTGTCGCGGGCGACGACGGAGTAGAAGTGCGCCTGATGCCCGTCCGCCTTGGGCCGCAGCACCCGCCCCAGCCGCTGCGCCTCCTCCTGCCGCGAGCCGAACGTGCCGGAGACCTGGATCGCGACGGTCGCCTCGGGCAGGTCGATGGAGAAGTTCGCGACCTTGGAGACGACGAGCACGCTGATCTCGCCCTCGCGGAACGCGTCGAAGAGCTTCTCGCGCTGCGCGTTGGAGGTCTCCCCCTTGATCACGGGCGCGCCGAGATGCTCCCCCAGCTCGTCGAGCTGGTCGATGTACTGCCCGATGACGAGGATCTGCTGCCCGGCGAACCGGCGCACGATCGCCTCGGTCACCTTCCGCTTCGTCGCGGTCGTCGCACAGAACCGGTACTTCTCCTCCGCCTCGGCGGTCGCGTACGCCAGCCGCTCGGAGTCGGTGAGATTGACCCGCACCTCGACACAGTCCGCGGGCGCGATGTACCCCTGCGCCTCGATCTCCTTCCACGGCGCGTCGAACCGCTTGGGCCCGATCAGGGAGAACACGTCGGACTCCCGCCCGTCCTCCCGCACCAGCGTCGCCGTCAGCCCGAGCCGCCGCCGCGCCTGAAGATCCGCCGTGAACTTGAAGACCGGCGCGGGTAGCAGATGCACCTCGTCGTAGACGATCAGCCCCCAGTCCCGCGAGTCGAACAGCTCCAGGTGCGGATACACACCCTTCCGCTTCGTCGTCAGCACCTGGTACGTCGCGATGGTGACCGGCCGGATCTCCTTGCGTGTCCCGCTGTACTCCCCGATCTCGTCCTCGGTCAGCGAGGTCCGCTTCACCAGCTCGTGCTTCCACTGCCGCGCGGAGACGGTGTTGGTGACGAGGATCAGCGTCGTCGACTTCGCCTCGGCCATCGCCCCCGCCCCGACCAGCGTCTTCCCGGCGCCGCAGGGCAGGACGACGACGCCGCTGCCCCCGTGCCAGAAGTTCTCGACGGCCTGCTTCTGGTACGGCCGCAGCGCCCACCCGTCCTCGGCGAGCCCGATCGGATGCGCCTCGCCGTCGACGTACCCGGCGAGGTCCTCCGCCGGCCACCCCAGCTTCAGCAGCGTCTGCTTGATCTGCCCCCGCTCCGAGGGGTGCACGACGACGGTGTCCGGATCGATCCGCGCCCCCACCAGCGGCGCGATCCGCTTCGACCGCAGCACCTCCTCCAGCACCGGCCGGTCCGTGCTGGTCAGCACCAGCCCGTGCGCCGGATGCTTGCTGAGCGTGAGGCGCCCGTACCGGTCCATGGTCTCGGCGATGTCGACGAGCAGCGCGTGCGGCACCGGATACCGGCTGAACTGCACGAGCGCGTCCACGACCTGCTCGGCGTCGTGCCCCGCCGCGCGCGCGTTCCACAGCCCCAGCGGCGTCACCCGGTACGTATGGATGTGCTCCGGCGCCCGTTCCAGCTCGGCGAACGGCGCGATCACCCGACGACACGCGTCGGCCTGCTCGTGATCGACTTCGAGCAGCAACGTCTTGTCGGACTGGACGATGAGAGGACCGTTCACGTACGTGGATCCCTTCCGCACGGGGCAAACGTCCAGTGTGCCTCATCCGGGCATGATCTTGCCGGGTGAGCGGCGGGCTACTCCGCCGCCAGCTCCGCCACCCCCGTGATCCGGTGCAGGGGGTACGTCCGGACCTCGTCCGCCGTGTGGTCGTACGCAGTGACGAAGCCGCCCTCGACGCGCAGGGGGGCGATGACGCGCTGGGAGGCGGCGCCCTCGGCGTTGACGTAGCCGATCCAGAGGGGCTCGTTCGTGAGGACGGCGGCCTGGACGGTGGCGAGGGTATCAGCCGGGGAGGTGCGCGGTAGCTCTCCAGGGGTAGTGCGGGACGACTCCGGGGTGGGTTTGCGCGGGGTGGTCGAGGCCAGGTCACCTGCGCGGATGGCGCGGACCGCCGCCGACAGCAGCGTGTCGTCCGGGACCGGAGGGCCGTCGGGGACTGGCTCCGGAGGGGTACGGGGCGGGGTCCGGTGCGCGTCGGCCCGGTGGATCAGTACGTCGCCGTCGGCGGACTCGGCGGCGGGGGCGTAGCCCATCGTGCGCAGGACGTCGAGCAGCGTCGCCGGGTCGGCCTGGGCCGCGAGGACCGTGGGCGCCAGACGCCGCAGGCGCAGACCGGCCGAGCGCTTGTCCGCGAGGATCTCGTTCAGCAGCGCGTCGTCGTCGCAGCGGACGTACGCCGACGCCGCGCCGACCCTCAAGTGGCCGTGTCTGCGGGCCACATCGTCGATCAGGTACGCCAGCGGCTGCGGCACCGGCGTCCGCGAGTGCGCCGTCAGGAACGCCTGGAGGTCGGAGGCCGTCCGACCGGCGTCCAGCGCCCGGCGCACCGAGGCCGGCGTGAACCGGTACACCGTCGCGCCGCCCTTCGACTCGACGTCCGCGAGCACGCCGAGCGTGTCCGCGAGCGGCCGTTGCAGCGGGCCGGGGGCTACGGCCGTCAGGTCCGCCTGAAGGAGTACGTGGTCGAGGGGCTCGGGCAGGAGGGGCGCGAGCAGCCGGGCGGCAGCGGCGGTCGCCACGGCCTGCTCCGAGGGGGACAGGGGTAGTACCACGGGGTGATGCGGGGGGCGGTGGTGTACGGGGAGCTTGTCACCGGCATCGGCGGGGTCCGCGCCGGACGCGGAGGTCGGCTCACCTGAGACGGTCCGCAGCACGTCTCCTTCGGCTCTGGACGCCGATGCTCCCACCC
>NZ_LIRL01000715.1 GCF_001419795.1 Streptomyces niveiscabiei | reverse complement strand
CCGCTACCAACCCCGCTCCGCCCGACGGGTTACGGCCTCACCGAAGATCGTCCGCGCGGCGGGAGGGGCACCGGCGACGGGAGCGACGCCGTCCGGCGCGCGCAGCCCTTGGGGCGCCCGGTCCGAACCGTTTCTCCGCCCAACTCCCCAGTTCAGGCAGCCCGTAGCGAAACCGTTGCCGTTCCCACGGAAGTCCCCCACAGCGAGCGCATATCGTGTGTTGCCGTTCCACGTGACCGTGGGATCGGCCCGAACTCGCCCTGCGGGTGGCCGATTTCACGGCATCGCACCAAGTTCACGGAAAGCAGGGGGAGTTCAGACATGCCATCGATACGGCCGCCGTTCACCACTCGTCGGGGGGACGGCGCGCGCCCGCGTCGTAGGGCGGTGCTGTCAGCGGCGGCCCTCGCCTCGGTGCTCGCGCTCACCGCCACCGCGTGCGACGGGGACGACCAGGCGGCCGGTTCGCCGTCGGCGGCGGCCTCAGCGGCCGAGTCCGACGGCGGGAAGGTCCAGATCCCGGGCGATCTGCTGGACCGGCTCAAGAAGCACGGCATCGACCTCGACAAGTGGAAGAACGGCGCCTGGAAGAACTGGGACAAGGACGACTGGCTGCGCGAGGCGCAGGACTTCGTCAACCCGATCATCGAGGGCCTGTGGGACCCGGACCGGATGCGCGACGCCCAGGACCCGGACCGCGGCGTCGACGACAGCGACCTCGCGGGCGACCAGGGCGTGACGGACCCGGAGCCGGCGCCGGTGGACGCGAAGGCGGTGGCCGCGAAGTACCACGCGAACGTGCCGGAGGCGGGCAAGCTGCTCTTCGACTCCCCCGAGGGCTCGATGGTCTGCTCGGCGACGGTCGTCGAGGACCCGGCGAACCCCGGCAAGTCCAACCTGGTGTGGACGGCGGGCCACTGCGTGCACGCCGGCAAGAACGGCGGCTGGTACCGCAACATCGCGTTCGTCCCGTCGTACAACGACAGCGCGATGCCGGCGTCGGCGCTCCGGTCGGCGACGCGCGAGCAGGTCGCGCCGTACGGCGTGTGGTGGGGCGACTGGGCGCAGACCTCGCAGCAGTGGATCGCGCAGGGCGGCCCGACGGGCGGTGACGGCGCGCCGTACGACTTCGCGGTCATCCACGTCACCCCGGAGAAGGGGAGCTCCGGCAAGTCGCTGGAGGAGACGGTCGGCGGGGCGCTGCCGGTGGACTTCGCGGCGCCCGCGGTGGCGGACGTGTCGGGCATCACGGCGACGGGCTACCCGGCGGCCGAGCCGTTCGACGGGCAGAAGCTGTACCAGTGCGCGGACAGGCCGGGCCGGCTCTCGCTGTCCTCGGCCGACCCGACGATGTACCGGATCGGCTGCACGATGACGGGCGGCTCCTCCGGCGGCGGCTGGGTCGAGAAGGGCTCCGACGGCAAGCTCGCGCTGGTGTCCAACACGTCCATCGGCCCGGCCACCTCGGGCTGGCTCGCGGGCCCGCGCCTCGGCGAGGTCGCCAAGGGCGTGTACGAGTCGGTGAGCAAGAAGTCCGCCGGCCAGTGACGCGCCGAAGCGCCGCTCCCTCGCGCTGAGGGGGCGGCGCTTCGTCGTCAGGCGTACGCGCGTCAGACCGCCTGGGCGGGTACGTACGGCGCGAGGTCCGCGGCGAGTTCCTCATGGACCCGCGCCTTCAGCAGCGTGCCCTCGGCGAGGTGCTCCTCGGAGAGGACCTCGCCCTCCGTGTGCGCGCGGGCGACGAGCTTGCCGTGCGTGTACGGCACGAGCGCCTCGATCTCGACGGACGGCCTCGGCAGCTCCTCGTCGATCAGCGCGAGCAGTTCGGCGATGCCCTCGCCGGTGCGCGCGGAGACCGCGATGGAGCGCTTCTCGATCCGCAGCAGCCGCTGGAGCGTGAGCGGGTCGGCGGCGTCCGCCTTGTTGATAACGACGATCTCGGGGACGGCGGTCGCGCCGACGTCCCGGATCACCTCACGGACGGCGGCGAGCTGCTCCTCCGGCGCCGGGTGCGAGCCATCGACCACATGGATGATCAGGTCGGACTCGCCGACCTCCTCCATCGTGGAGCGGAACGCCTCGACGAGGTGGTGGGGCAGGTGCCGGACGAAGCCGACCGTGTCCGCCAGGGTGTAGAGCCGGCCGCTCGGGGTCTCCGCGCGGCGGACGGTCGGGTCCAGGGTCGCGAACAGGGCGTTCTCGACCAGGACGCCCGCGCCGGTGAGGCGGTTGAGCAGGGAGGACTTGCCGGCGTTGGTGTAGCCCGCGATGGCGACGGACGGCACCTTGTGGCGCTTGCGCTCCTGGCGCTTGATCTCGCGGCCGGTCTTCATCTCCGCGATCTCCCGGCGCATCTTCGCCATCTTCTCGCGGATCCGGCGCCGGTCCGTCTCGATCTTGGTCTCACCGGGACCACGGGTGGCGAGGCCGCCGCCCTTGCCGCCGCCCATCTGGCGGGACAGGGACTGACCCCAGCCGCGCAGCCTCGGCAGCATGTACTGCATCTGCGCGAGCGCGACCTGCGCCTTGCCCTCCCGGGACTTGGCGTGCTGAGCGAAGATGTCGAGGATCAGGGCCGTACGGTCGATGACCTTGACCTTGACGACGTCTTCGAGGGCGATGAGCTGGCCGGGGCTCAGCTCGCCGTCGCAGATCACCGTGTCGGCGCCGCTCTCCAGGACGATGTCGCGCAGTTCCTGGGCCTTGCCGGAGCCGATGAAGGTGGCCGCGTCGGGCTTGTCGCGGCGCTGGACGACGCCGTCGAGGACGAGCGCGCCGGCCGTCTCCGCTAGGGCCGCGAGCTCGGCGAGGGAGTTGTCAGCGTCCCGCGCGGTGCCGGTGGTCCAGACGCCGACGAGGACGACCCGCTCCAGCCGCAGCTGGCGGTACTCGACCTCGGTGACGTCCTCCAGCTCGGTGGAGAGGCCCACCACGCGGCGCAGGGCCGCGCGCTCGGAGCGGTCGAACTGGTCGCCGTCCCGCTCCTCGTCGATCGTGTGGCTCCAGGCGACGTCCTCTTCCATCAGGGCATCGGCCCGAAGACCGTCGGGGTAGTCCTGCGCGAGGCGCTTGGTGTCCTGGGAAGCGGAAGAAGAGGAGGTCATTTGATCCTTACGTCGTCGAAGATGCCGCTAGGGCGCCTGTCACCCTGCTCAACGCACGAGCCCGGCGGAAGATTCCCGCCCGTCGACCCCGTACCACGCCGGCCCGAAAATGGTCGCACGCCCCGCCCCGCCCCGTCACGGGCTTATCCGGGGAGACGACACCGAGGCGCTCCTGGCCTGGGCCGCGAGGCATGCGCACGCGCGCGCCGGCAGGCGTCCGGGCCGTCCGGGCTGGACAGCGTCCGGCACGCGCGCGTAGGCCCTCTCAGTGCCGCCCGTGCCGTACCACCGGCGTCTCCCCCGCCTTCGTGTTCGTCGGCGCCTGGGACGTCCAGTCCGGGTGGCCCGGCATCGGGGGTGTCTTCGTGCCGTAGAGCCAGGCGTCGAAGAACGCGGCGAGGTCGTGGCCCGAGACGCGTTCCGCGAGGCGGGTGAAGTCGGCGGTGCTCGCGACGCCGTCGTGGTTCTCGGTCACCCACGCGCGCTCCAGGCGCTCGAAGGCGGGGCGGCCGATGGTCTCGCGCAGCGCGAACAGGACGAGGGCGGCGCCGTCGTAGACGACGGGGCGGAAGATGCTGATCTTCTGGCCGGGCTCGGGGCCCTTGGGGAGGGCGGGCGGGCCGCCGGCCGCGCGCCAGCGGTCGGACGCGCCGTACGCGGCCTTCATGCGGGCCTCCAGCGTGCGTCCCGCCTTCTCCTGCGCGTAGAGGGCCTCGTACCAGGTGGCGTGCCCCTCGTTGAGCCACAGGTCGGACCAGGTGCGTGGGGAGACGCTGTCGCCGAACCACTGGTGGGCCAGCTCGTGGACCATGATCGACTCGACGTACCAGGCGGGGTAGCCGGGTTCGGTGAACAGGTCCTTCTCGAACAGCGACAGGGTCTGCGTCTCCAGCTCGAACCCGGTGCTGGCGCTCGCCATGAGCAGGCCGTACGTCTCGAACGGGTACGGCCCGACCTTGGACTCCATCCAGGAGATCTGGTCCGGCGTCTTGGCCAGCCACGGCTCCAGGGCGTCACGGTCCGCGGTGGGGACGACGTCCCGTACGGGCAGGCCGTGCGGGCCCTCGCGGCGCAGGACGGTCGAGCGGCCGATGGAGACCTGGGTCAGCTCGGTCGCCATGGGGTGCTGGGTGCGGTACGTCCATGTCGTCGTCCCGCGCGCGCGGTCGACGCCGGCGGGCAGACCGTTGGCCACGGCCGTGTACCCGTCGGGGGCGGTCACCCTGATGGTGAACATCGCCTTGTCCGAGGGGTGGTCGTTGCAGGGGAACACCAGGTGGCCGGCGTCGGCCTGGTTCGCCATGGCGAGGCCGTCCGAGGTGCGGACCCAGCCGCCCTCGCCGTCCTTCGGTGGCATCGGGTCGCTGGTGTGGCGGACGGTGATCCGCATCCAGCTGCCCTCCGGGACGGCGCGGCGCGGGGTGACGACGAGGTCCTCGCCCGCGCGCGCGTAGTGCGCCGGTTCGCCGTCGACCTGGACCGACTCGACGTCCCCGTGCGCGAAGTCCAGGTTGATCCGTTCCAGCCGCTCGGTCGTCCACGCGTCGATCGTCGTCACCGCGCGCAGCGGCTTGTCGTTGCTCCCCGGGTAGGTGAAGTCCAGGTCGTACGCGGCGACGTCGTACCCGGGGTTGCCGAGGTTCGGGAACAGGCGGTCCCCGACGCCGAGTTGCTCGGAGGGCGCGCTCGCGGCGACGAGGCACAGGGAGAGCGCGGAGGCGACGAGGGCCGCCCGCGCGAGACGTCGGGGGCGCGGACGGGCGTTCCCGGGGCGGGGTCCGGCGATCGCGGGACCGGTGGCCTCGGGGGCTTCGGTTCGAGGGCTGCGCAGCATGCCCCACGGCTACCAGCGCACCCGCCCCCAGCGCCGCCGACTCGCGCCCGGCCCACCCGAACGGGTTGCCCGGGTGGGGCCGAGTTGCCGGGGAACCGGCGTGCCGCGCGCGGAGGTCGGTCATGCCGGTTCTGCTCATCGGCGTCCCGCGCGCGGTCCGGCGGCCTACACGCGCGTGCCGGCTCTCTCCGCGCTCGCGCGTAGGCCCCCGCGTACGGACGCCTTCGCGCGCGTGCCCCTCAGTGCGCCCCCGCATGGTGCTGTGCCCGGCTCACGTCGTACACCCCAGGAACGTTTCTCATCGCGCGCATGAGGGTGGGCAGGTGGGCGGCGTCGGGGAGTTCGAGGGTGTAGGTGTGGCGGACACGCTGCTGGGACGGTGGTTCGACGGTGGCCGAGACGATCTCGGCGCCCTCCAGGGCGATCGCCTCGGTGAGGTCGGCCAGGAGGTGGGGGCGGCCGAACGATTCGGCTACGAGGGTGACGCGGCACTCGGTGGAGTCGCCCCAGTGGACGTCGGCCTCGGGCCGCCCGGCACCGCGCATGCGCGCGACGGCGGCGCACTCGACGCGGTGGACGGTGACCACGCCACCGCGTACGGCGAACCCGGTGACCTCGTCGGCGGGCACGGGCGTACAGCACCCGGCGAGCCGCACGCTCGCGCCGGGCCGCCCGGCGACGGAGATCGTGTTGCCCGCGCGCGGGGCGGACGACGGGTGCGGCAGCGGTCCGTCGGAGCCGCGCCGTCCGCCCTGCCCCCGGAAAGCGGGCTCGGTCTCTTCGTCGGCCGTGTCCTGCCGGGCGGCGCCGCGCGGCTCCGTGGGGTGTGTGGACAGCCACCGCTGGATGGCGATGCGCGCCGCGGGGGTGTGGGCGTGCTCCAGCCACTCCCTGGAGGGCTCGGAGGCGGGGTCCTGCCCCATGAGGAGCTGGACGGTGTCTCCGTCCCGCAGAGCGGTGCTGAGGGTCGCCAGGCGGCCGTTCACGCGGGCGCCGATGCAGGCGTGGGCGTCCTCGCCGTACTGGGCGTAGGCGGCGTCGACGCACGTGGCCCCGTCGGGCAGGCCGAGTGTGCCGCCGTCGGGGCGGAAGACGGTGATCTCGCGGTCCTGGGCGAGGTCCTCGCGCAGGGTCGACCAGAACGTGTCCGGGTCGGGCGCGGCCTCCTGCCAGTCGAGGAGCCGCGAGAGCCAGCCGGGGCGGGTCGGGTCGACGCGCTCGTCGCTGGCGGCCTGCTCCTCCGCCGGGCTCGCGTAGGGGTTGCCGAGGGCGACGACGCCGGCCTCGGCGACCTTGTGCATCCGGTGGGTGCGGATGAGCACCTCGGCGACCTGGCCGTCCTCGCGCGCGACGGCCGTGTGCAGCGACTGGTAGAGGTTGAACTTCGGTACGGCGATGAAGTCCTTGAACTCCGAGACGACGGGTGTCATGCAGGTGTGCAGTTCGCCCAGGACGGCGTAGCAGTCGGCGTCCTCGTTGACGAGCACCAGGAGCCGTCCGAAGTCCGCGCCGCGCATCCGGCCGCGCTTGCGGGAGAAGCGGTGGACGGAGACGAAGTGGCGGGGCCTTATGTGGATCTCGGCCTGGATGCCGGCCTCGCGCAGGACGCCGCGCATGCTCTCGGCCATCTCGGCGAGCGGGTCGTCCGCGCGGGAGGCGTTGTCGACGATCAGCTCGCGCGTGCGGTCGTACTCCTCGGGGTGGAGGATCGCGAAGACCAGGTCCTCCAGTTCGCTCTTGAGGGCCTGCACGCCGAGGCGTTCGGCGAGCGGGATCAGGACGTCCCGGGTGACCTTCGCGATGCGCGCCTGTTTCTCGGGGCGCATCACCCCGAGGGTGCGCATGTTGTGCAGCCGGTCGGCGAGTTTGATCGACATCACGCGGACGTCGCTGCCGGTGGCGACCAGCATCTTGCGGAAGGTCTCGGGCTCGGCGGCGGCCCCGTAGTCGACCTTCTCCAGTTTCGTGACGCCGTCGACGAGATAACGAACCTCCTCGCCGAACTGTTCCCGCACCTGGTCGAGCGTCACATCGGTGTCCTCGACGGTGTCGTGGAGCAGAGACGCCGTCAGGGTCGTGGTCTCCGCGCCGAGTTCGGCGAGGATCAGCGTCACCGCGAGGGGGTGGGTGATGTACGGCTCGCCGCTCTTGCGCATCTGGCCGCGGTGCGAGGACTCGGCCAGCACGTACGCGCGGCGCAGCGGTTCGAGGTCGGCCTCGGGGTGGTGGGCGCGGTGGGCCTCGACGACGTGGCCGATCGCGTCGGGCAGCCGGCCTCTGCCGGCCGGGCCCAGGAAGGCGGCACGACCCAGCCTGCGCAGGTCGATTCGGGGGCGGCTGCGCCGTCGCGGGACGGCGGGCACCACCGGGCCTGGGGTCGCGGGATTCGTCGCCTCCGCACTCATGGGCACCTCCGGCTGCGTGGACCGGCGGACGAGTGCCCCAGGGCGGACACGGCTCGGGGACTGGTTTCGGTCTCCCGTCCGGGCCGGTGCTTGATGCTACCGAGCCCACCATGTGCGGCTGACCGCCTCTCGCCGAGCGTGAAACGGATCACCCATTCGAGCGACACTTCGGTAGTTGACTGTTTCGAGCCACCGTGGCCGAAGCGGGTCGCGCATTCCCGCCCTCCGGACGCGCGACAGGGGCATACCCGTACGGTGACGGGCCGCCCCTGCCTGCGATGTGAAGCCCTATGCGAGCTGCCGTGAGGCACTTTCCAGCCACCCGGAATCGATCGTCCCTTCGGCAAGAATCACGGCGGGACCGGTCATCTCGATCTCTCCGTCGGGCCGTTCGGTGATGACGAGGCGTCCGCCGGGCACGTCCACGGTGTACGTCGCGGGGGTGCCGGTGACGGCCGGGTCGGCGCCGTCCCTGCGCGCGGTCGCGACGGCGACGGCGCACGCGCCCGTGCCGCACGAGCGGGTCTCGCCGGAGCCGCGCTCGTGCACCCTGAGGGCGACGTGCCGAGGGCCCCGGTCGACGACGAACTCGACGTTGACGCCCTGCGGGTAGGCGGAGGCGGGGCTGACGGGCGGGGCGGTGAACAGGTCGCCCGCGTGCGCGAGGTCGTCGACGAAGGCGACGGCGTGGGGGTTGCCCATGTTGACGTTGCGCGCGGGCCAGCTGCGCCCGCCGACGTTCACCTCGACGTCGCCCTCGGGGAGGCGGGCGCGGCCCATGCCGACCGTGACGTCACCCTCCTTGTCGAGGTGGACCCTCTTGACGCCCCCGCGCGTGGCGATCGCGAGGTCGCCCTCCTCGACATGCCCGGCGTACTGGAGGTAGCGCGCGAACACGCGCACGCCGTTGCCGCACATCTCGGCCACCGAGCCGTCGCCGTTGCGGTAGTCCATGAACCACTCCGCCTCGGCGGCCATCGCGCGCGCCTCGGGGTGCGCCGCGGACCGGACGACGTGCAGCAGCCCGTCGCCGCCGATGCCCGCGCGGCGGTCGCACAGGGCGGCCACGGCGGCGGGCGGGAGGTCCAGGGCGTTCTCCGGGTCCGGGACGATCACGAAGTCGTTCTCGGTCCCGTGCCCCTTGAGGAAGGCGATCCGCGTGCTCATGCCCCGATCGTACGGCGTGGGTACGACAGTCCCGCTCACACCGTGTGACGGTGCTCCCGCGCGCGGGGCTCAGCGCAGCCGGGCGACGCGCCAGACGGCGAGGGCGACGGCCGCGGCGACCATCACGACGTACGCGAGGACGACGCGCCAGTCGGGGCGGCGGCCGGAGCCCCGCAGGGGCAGGCCCGGCCACGTGTAACCGACGCGGCGGGCGGCCATCATGCCCCAGCCTGCGGCGCAGGAGCAGATCAGCAGGCCGAGCATGGCGACGACGGCGCCGCTGTCGCCGAAGTCGAAGGCGAGCGGGAAGGCGAACATCAGGGAGCCGACGGTGGCCAGGGCGACGATCGGGGCGAGCTGCCAGATCCGCAGCCGGCGCTGGGGCCGCAGTTCGACCTCGACCTCGGGGCCGCTCGCGAACATCTCCTCGGGCTCGGGTCCGTCGTCCGTGACGCCGTCGGGCGTCTCGTCCGCCTCGTCGGGGCCGTCGGAGGTGAGGCCGCCGTCCGCGGGCTCCTGGAAGCCGTCGTCCGGCTGTGCTGCGCGGGGGCCGGAGGAGTCGTTCTCGGGCCCTCCGGGGCGGGGGATGCCGTCGATCAGGCGCGGGGGGCCGTCGGTCTCGGCGGGGAACCCGTCCGCGCGCGCGAGGCCGTCGTCCGGCTTCCGTTCGTCCCGCTGAGGAGTGCGGTTCTCGGTGCCTTGTGCGGTGTCACGAGGGCCGGCCTCCATCGCCACGCGCCCTCCCAACTCGGACTCCACTTGGTCGATCGAAGCTCGATGATGGCACGACGCGACAGGCCCGGATGACGGCCTGGGCGTCCCGATGCCATGACGTGATCAGGCTGTGACCGGTCGTTCGACCAACGCCGATGCGAGGCGCGGAAGTTCCTCCCGGTCCGCCGCGGCCCCACTCAACCAGTGCACCCGGGGATCGCGCCTGAACCACGAATCCTGACGGCGCGCGAAGCGCTTGGTGGCGCGGACGGTCTCGGCCCGCGCCTCGTCCTCGGTGCACTCCCCGGCGAGCGCCGCGAGGAGCTGCTGGTAGCCGAGCGCGCGCGAGGCCGTGAGCCCGTCGCGCAACCCCTGCGCCTCCAGTGCGCGCACCTCGTCGACGAGTCCCGCCTCCCACATGCGGTCGACCCGCAGGGCGATGCGCTCGTCGAGTTCGGGGCGCGCGACGTCGACGCCGATCTGGACGGTGTCGTACACCGAGTCGTGACCGGGGAGGTTCGCGGTGAAGGGCTTGCCGGTGATCTCGATCACTTCGAGCGCGCGCACGATGCGGCGTCCGTTGCCCGGCAGGATCGCGCGCGCGGCGTCGGGGTCGGCGGCGGCCAGGCGCGCGTGCAGGGCGCCGGAGCCGCGCAGGGCCAGCTCCTCCTCCAGGCGGGCGCGGACCTCGGGGTCGGTGCCGGGGAACTCCAGGTTGTCGACCGCGCCGCGGACGTACAGGCCGGAGCCGCCGACCAGGATCGGCCAGCGCCCCTCGGCGAGCAGGGCGTCGATGCGCGCGCGGGCGAGGCGCTGGTACTCGGCGACGGAGGCGGTCTCGGTGACGTCCCAGATGTCCAGGAGGTGATGGGGAACTCCGCCGCGCTCCTCGATCGTTAGCTTGGCGGTACCGATGTCCATCCCCCGGTAGAGCTGCATGGAGTCGGAGTTGATGACCTCACCGCCCAGCCGACGGGCCAGGAAGACCCCGAGATCGGATTTTCCGGCCGCGGTCGGTCCGACGACGGCGATGACTCGGGGGGCGAGGGGTGCGCTGCTCACGGCACCAGTCTCGCAAACCTCGCGGGCCGCGCTCGCACCGGTGAGGTGACGCGATCCGGGGGGCGCGAGTACCGTATGAAGTGGATATGGGCGTTTTGCGAAGTTCTGTCGGTTACAGGTGACGTACCGCGAGGGAAGGTGACCCGATGGGTCTCATGGACAATTTGAAGGCCAAGCTCGGACCGGCCAAGGACAAGGTCTCCGACCTCGCCCAGCAGCACGGCGGCAAGATCCAGGACGGCATCGACAAGGCCGCCAAGGCGGTCGACGAGCGCACCAAGGGCAAGTACAGCGACAAGATCCACACAGGCACGGACAAGGCGAAGGGCGCGGTCGACAAGCTCGCGCACAAGGACGACGGCACGACCGGCACCCCGCCGAGCTCGCCCCCTCCGGCGTCCTGACCCACCTCCGGGACAGCCATCGGCGGACGGCCGCGAAAGGGCCGTCCGCCGGCGCCGCTCCCGGGGCTACGACCAGGTCGCGACCACGTACCCCACGCCGTAGGGCGCGTCCTCGTACAGCAGCTCGCCGCTCAGGCCGGCGCCCTTGCCCGCCCCGGCCAGCACCTGCCAGGGCGCCCGTCCCGACGCCATGAGCTGGCGGGCCAGTTCCACGTCCATCGCCTCCAGCGCGGCGACGTCCGCCTTGCCGAGCGCCCGCCCCACCTCCGCGTCGAAGGGCGCCGCCCGCTCGTCGAGGTAACCCGGCGCCTTCAGCGTGCGGCACGCGCTGGCGTCGCCCATCGCCAGCAGCGCGACCCGCTCGGCCCGCCCGGCGGCCTCCTGGCCCACCTGGACGCACCGCTCGGCCCCGAACGGCTCCCCGACGCCGAGTCCCTCGATCGGGGCATCCCCCCAGCCGGCCCGCCCGAGCAGCCAGGCCCCCACGGCGAGCGACGGCGGCAGCAGCCGCCGTCGCTCGCCGTGGGGGCCTGGCTGCTCGGGCGGGCCGGCTGGGGG
>NZ_LIRL01000714.1 GCF_001419795.1 Streptomyces niveiscabiei | reverse complement strand
GGGGTGCCAGGGGCGCTTGGGGTCCCGGGGATGTCCGAGGCGCCGGGGATGCCTGAGTTGCCGTACCCGTCCGGGTCGAAGGGGTCCTCGGCGTGCCGGTCGGCGTTGGTCATGCCGCACCCCCGTAGCCGGGCGGTGCACCGGGCGCGGCGCTGTCGTGGGCCGTGGACAGCAGCTGGAGGCCGAGGCGGAGCCGGCGGCGCGCCTCGTCCTCGGTGACGCCGAGATCGGCGGCGGTCTGGCGGTAGTCGCGGCGCTGGAAGTAGGCGAGTTCGAGGGCGCTGCGCAGGGGCGTCGGCATGGACTGGACGATGTAGTCGGCGCGGGCGGCGACCGAGGCGTGCCGGACGCGGTGTTCGAGGTCCTCGGGGGAGCCGGAGCCGCCGTGCGCGAGGTCGGCGGCGCCGGTGTCGCGCAGGTGCTGGACGGCGAGGCGGTGGGTGAGGGCGGCGATCCAGGTGCGCAGGGGGCCCTGCTTGGGGTCGTACGCGTCGGGGTGCTCCCACACGTGCGTGAAGACCTCGCGCGTGATGCGGTCGGCTCCGCGCTCGTCACCGAGCACGCGGTGGGCCAGGCCGTGCACGAGCGAAGCGAATCGGTCGTACAGCTCGCCGAGCGCCGCCGCCTCTCCGCGCGCCAGCCGCTGCTGCATCTTGCGGTCCCAGCGGGGCAGTGCGTCCTTCTTCGCCATGCGGCCCCCTCCACCCGTGTCTGCCGTCACCTCGAATGTAGTCGCCCCCTCTGACATCGCACGCTCGTTTGTCGCATTGTGCTCCCCGGACCCGTCATGAGGTGATAAAGGGGCTCTCCCGTCCGCCGCCTACCCCGGTCCGACACGATCAAGCCAAGATCGAAACAGATCATTTACGACCGATCGTGTACGGATCGCGTACCGATAATGCCCGGACATGACTCGATGAGAACCGGCCTCCTTCGTCCGGTGTCCGTTTCCCGTCCGGTGTTTCGGGGAACGGCCGCTGGGCAGCCGCGCTGCATGGAAACGAGGGGAAGCGAAGGGACCGCTTCCGGGGAACGGCCGTTTCCGGACCGGCGAGCGAAGGGCGTGGTGGTGGCGATCAAAGTGACCGGTGAGGAGCGGGGCCGTTGGGCCGTGCTCCATGTGGCGGGCGAACTGGACCTGGTCACCTCGACCAGCCTGCGCCGGCGGGTCCACGACGAGGTGGCCGAGGGCCGTCACCTCCTCGTCCTCGACCTCTCCGGCGTCCGGTTCTGCGACTCCAGCGGCGTGGGCGTCCTCATCGCCGCCCGCCGCCTCCTGCGCTCCTGCGGCGGCCGGCTGCGCCTCGTCCTCCCGGCGGGCGGCGGCCAGGACGCGCACGTCAACAAGGTCTTCGGCGCGCTCGGCGTGCGCCGGCTGTTCGACGTCTACGCGAGCCTCGACGAGGCGACGACGGAGGAGGAACAGCCGAGCCAGGTGTCGGCGTAGCGGATCGCCGCCACGGCTCTACGCCGCTACAGCGTCCGCCCGGCCTCGGTCACGAAGGCCGTCACCGCCGCGCGCGTGATGTCGCGGCGTCTTTCCAGCTCGGCCCGGTCGGGGGCCCTGTGGAGCTGGTCGGTCAGCTCCAGAGCCTCGCGCGCCCGCGCGACGAGCGCCTCGTCCGGCGTGAGCATCTGGACGCGGAACAGCGCCTCCTGGACCGTCGTCCGCTGCGCGTACCCCTCCAGGCGGGCCCGGTGCGCCTCTTCCGGCTCGTCGTCCTCGTGCAGCCGGAACCACCGGTTGAGCAGCACCCGTCGGTAGGTGACCAGCGCCCCCGCGTACGCGGAGTACGCGGCCATCCGCTCCTGCCGCAGCCGCTCCTCGCGCGTGAAGCGCTCCGCCCGCTCAGCCGCCCGGACCTGGAACCGGTGGGTGAGCCCCGCACCGAGCAGGGTCCCCAGCACCGCCACGAGGCTCGCCGTCAACGTCTCCACGCCGGACAGTTGATCACACCGCCCCGGCCCCTCTTCAACTCCCCGAATACCGCTCCCGCAGCTTGTACTTGAGCACCTTGCGCAGCGTCTCGTTACGCGGCAGCGCCTCGACCACCTCCAGCCGCTCCGGCAGCTTGTGCGCCGCGAGCCCCTGTTCGCGCAGGTAGGACACGAGGCTCGCGAGGTCCAACTCGCCGTCGGTGGAAGCCGGTTCCACGACCGCGCACACCAGCTCCCCGCGCTCCGCGTCCGGCAGCCCCACCACCGCGGCCTCCCCGACGCCGGGGTGCGCCGCGAGGAGGTCCTCGATCTCCTTCGCGGAGATGTTCTCGCCCTTGCGGATGATGACGTCCTTCAGCCGGCCCGTGAGGACGAGGTGCCCGGTGGGGGTGACGTACCCGAGGTCGCCGGTGCGCAGGAACCCGTCCGCGTCGAACGCCTCGGCGGTCTGCTCCGGGTCCAGGTAGCCCTGGCAGACGGCCTCGCCGCGCAGGCGCACCTCGCCGTCGACGATGCGTATCTCCATCCCTTCCGGCGGTCTCCCTTCCGTCGTCGCCAGGTTCTCCGGGGTGTCGTCCGGCGAGCCCATCGTGATCATCGGTACCTCGGTCATGCCGTATCCGTGCGTCAGCTGCACCTCCATCTCCCGTACCACCGCGTGGTACACCTCCGGCGGCTTCGGGGCGCCGCCGCCCGCGAGGAGCCTCAGCGTCGGGATCACCTTCGCCCCCGGCCGCTTGCGCTGCTCCGCGAGGAACATCGAGTAGAACGCCGTCGACCCGCCCGCCACCGTCACGCCGTGCCGCCGGAACTCGTCGAGCGCCTCGGGGAGGGCGAACCGCTCGAACATCACCGCCGGGAAGCCGTAGAGCAGCAGCATCACCGTGTAGTCCGGCCCCGCGATGTGGGCGTACGGGAAGGCCATCGACCCCACGTCCGTCTCCGACAGGCGCAGTGCGTGGGCGAGGCAGGCACCCCCGGCGATGAGCGAGCGGTCTGTGTGGAGAACGCCCTTGGGGTCCGAGGTCGTTCCCGAGGTCCAGTAGATCCACCGAACGGAGTAACCGTCGTCCGGCGGAGCGGGCAGCACGGCCGGATCGCCGGCCGGCAGAGCGTCGTACGCCTCGAAGATCCCCTTCGCGCCGAGCCGCCGGGCCATGCCGGTGTGGTCGAAGTCCCGCCAGACGCCCGGCACGGCGAAGAACTCGGCCCGGGACTCCCGCAGCGCGAAGCCGACCTCGCGGTCCCGGTAGAACGGGATCACCGGGCTCTGGACGGCGCCCAGGCGCGCGAGCGCGAAGGACAGGACGGCCGTCTCGATCCGGGTGGGGAGCTGCCAGGCGACGACCGTGCCGGGGCGCACCCCCATGCCGTACAGGCCGGCCGCCGTGCGCTCGGCGCCGTCGCGCAGCTCGCCGAACGTCAGCGTGCGGTCGTCCTGGAGGAGCACCGGGCGGTCGGGGGTGAGGGCGGCGCGGCGGTCGAGGAGTTCCCAGAGGGTGCGGGCGGAGCTCAGCGCGTGCGCGGTGTCGGTCACTTCGGGCCCCCTGCGTCTCTGACGGGTCGTCAGATCGTAGGGGCGTGCGCCTTGCCGGTCCAGGGGTGCGGGGCTAGTCTGCGCGTGACGACAGGATCTGACGGTCCATCAGATATCGGGAGTGGGGGCCTCATGGGCGAGCTGCCGCGCATCGTCAGCGTCGACGACCACGTGATCGAGCCGGCGCACCTCTTCGAGACCTGGCTGCCGGCGAAGTACCGGGAGCACGGGCCGAAACCGCTGACCGCCGGGATCGGTGAACTGGCCTACATCGGCGGCAGGTACCAGATCACGATGGACCCGGCCGGGCCGCCCGCCGACTGGTGGATCTACGAGGGCCTCAAGTTCCCCTACAAGCGCGTCATCGCCGCCGTCGGCTTCGACCGCGACGACATGACCCTGGAGGGCATCACGCGCGCGGAGATGCGCCCCGGCTGCTACGACCCGGTCGAGCGGCTCAAGGACATGGACCTCAACCACGTCGAGGCGAGCCTGTGCTTCCCGTCCTTCCCGCGCTTCTGCGGGCAGACCTTCGCGGAGGCGCAGGACAAGGACGTCGCCCTCGCGTGCGTGCGCGCCTACAACGACTGGATGGTCGAGGAGTGGTGCGGGGGCAGCGGCGGGCGGCTCATCCCGCTCTGCCTGATCCCCCTGTGGGACGTCGGCCTCGCCGTCGAGGAGATCCGGCGCAACGCCGCGCGCGGGGTGCGCGCCGTGACGTTCTCCGAGATCCCCACCCACCTCGGCCTGCCGTCCATCCACTCCGGCTACTGGGACCCGTTCTTCGCGGCCTGCCAGGACACCGGCACGGTCGTCAACATGCACATCGGGTCGTCGTCCCAGATGCCCGCCGCCTCTCCTGACGCGCCTCCGGCCGTTCAGGCGTCCCTGTCCTTCAACAACGCCATGGCCTCGATGATGGACTTCCTCTTCAGCGGCGTCCTGGTGCGCTTCCCGCGCCTCAAACTCGCCTACTCCGAAGGGCAGATGGGCTGGATCCCGTACGCCCTGGAGCGCGCCGACGACGTCTGGGAGGAACACCGCGCGTGGGGCGGCGTCCGCGACCTGATCCCCGAGCCGCCCTCCACGTACTACTACCGGCAGATCTTCTGCTGCTTCTTCCGCGACAAGCACGGCGTCGCCTCCATCGACGTCGTCGGCCGCGACAACGCCACCTTCGAGACGGACTACCCGCACGTCGACTCGACGTTCCCGCACACCAAGCAGATCGCCCTGGAGCACGTCGAGGGACTCGACGAGGAGACGACGTACAAGCTGATGCGCGGCAACGCGATCCGCATGCTCGACCTGGACCTCGACAAGTAGCGCCCATGGACCTCGCGTACACGCCCGAGGAGGAGGAGTTCCGCGCGCGCCTGCGCGCGTGGCTGACGGAAACGCTGCCCCAGCTGCCCCCGAAGCCGCCCCCGGACGACTGGCCCGCGCGGCGCGCGTACGACCTCGGCTGGCAGCGCAGGCTGTACGACGCCGGCTACGCGCACGTCCACTGGGACGCCTCCCCGACGGTCCGCCTGATCTTCCTGGAGGAGACCGAGCGGGCCGGAGCGCCCTACGTGGGCGCGGGCTTCGTGGGCCTCCTGCACGCGGGCCCGACGATCGCCGCCGAGGGGACGGCCGCCCAGCGCGAACGCTGGCTGGGGCCGATCCTGCGCGGCGAGGAGGTCTGGTGCCAGGGGTTCAGCGAACCGGACGCCGGCTCCGACCTCGCCTCCCTGCGCACGCGCGCGCGGCGCGACGGCGACGTCTACCGGGTCACCGGCTCCAAGATCTGGACGTCCCACGCGGAGGTCGCCGACTGGTGCGAACTCCTCGTGCGCACCGACCCGGACGCCCCCAAGCACCGGGGGATCACCTGGCTCGCGATGCCGATGGACGCCCCCGGGATCACCGTACGGCCGCTGCGCACGCTCGCCGGGTCCGCCGAGTTCGCCGAGGTGTTCCTCGACGACGTGCCGGTGCCGGTCGCGGGCCGGGTCGGCGACGAGAACGACGGCTGGCGCGTCACGATGGTCACGCTCTCCTTCGAGCGCGGCACCGCCTTCGCCGGCGAGGTGGTCGCCTGTCGCCGCGTGCTGGCCGAACTCGCCCGCGAGGCCCTGGCGGTCGGCCGCTGGGACGATCCGGCCCTACGGCGCCGTCTGGGCCGCCTGGACGCCGAGCTGCGGGCCCTGTGGCGGCTCGTCCAGTGGAACGTCTCGGAGGCGACCGCGAACGGCGTGCCCGGGGTGGGCGGCTCGGTCTTCAAGCTCCGCTTCTCGCACGCGCGCCAGGAGCTGTACGACGCCGCCGCCGAGGTGCTCGGCGACGCGGCGCTGGACCTGGACCGGCCGTGGGTGCTGGAGCGGCTGTCGTCGCTGTCGTACACGATCGCGGCGGGGACGTCGCAGATCCAGCGGACGATCGTGGCGGAACGGGTGCTGGGTCTGCCCAAGGGGCGCTGACGGGGAGGGACTTGTGAGATTCCGGCTGACCGATGATCAGCGTGCCCTGCGCGCGGGCGTGCGTGAGGTGCTCGACCGGCGCTTCGGGGCCGAGGCGCTGCGGGCCGCCGTGGGGAAACCCGCGCTCGACCGGGGGCTGTGGCGGGCCCTCGGGGAGGCCGGGTTCTTCGCGCTGCGGCTGCCCGAGGAGGCCGGCGGGGTCGGACTCGGGCTGCCGGAGGCGGTGCTGGCCTTCGAGGAGGCCGGACGGGCGCTGCTGCCGGGGCCGTTGGTGGCGACGCACCTCGCGGCGGGGGCGGTGCCGGGCGCGGCGGAGG
>NZ_LIRL01000713.1 GCF_001419795.1 Streptomyces niveiscabiei | reverse complement strand
CCGCCAGCGAGTCCAGTTGGCGTTCCACGACCGCCCCCGTCGCCGCCTTCCCCACCCCGCGCAGGTCCTCCCGGAGCTGATCCCCGATCTCCTTGAACTGCGGGTTGTTCTGGAGCTGCTGGGAGACCAGGTCGGCGACCCCCCTCGGCGTGAGGTTCAGCCGCTTGCCCGCGACCACGGAGCCGACGGCGAGCGCCAGTTTCAACTTCCGTGTGCGGCCCAGGAGATAGCCGGCCCCGATCGCGAGGCCCAGTGCCGTTCGGTTCATCGTGTCGTCCCGTCGCCTGTTCGCGTACTGGTCTCCAGCCGGTCGAGGAGCTGGTCCTCGGCCCGGTCGAACTCCTCCGCCGTGATCTCACCCTCCGTCAGGAGCCGTTCGAGACGGGCGAGTTCGGCGTGGATCGCGGCGGGGTCGTAGTAGATCCGCTCCGCCTCCCGCAGCACCTGCCCGATCACCCACGCGCTGCCGCGCACCGGAGCGAACGGCAGCAGCAGCACTTCCCCGATGAGCCCCATCGCTCACTCCGGCCCGGGCTCCACGAAGCTGTACGGCGGCAGCGGCCCGGCGAGGCGCACTTCGAGGTGCGCGTGGGTCTTGCGGAACGCCTCCACGGCCTCCGCGAACGCCGCCGAGGCGTCGCGCTCGACGAGGAAGGAGAAGTTGGCGAGCCAGCCCGTGGACTCGGGCCCCGGGTCGACGGCGGCGGCGAGCGGCTCCAGCGCGCTCCGTACGGCGGCGGCGTCCTCGGCCTCGCGGGCCCGCACCGCGGTGGCGATCATCTCGCCGAACCGCAGCTTCTGCTCGTAACTCCCGCCGCCGTCCTGCCGGTTGGCCTCGGCGAGGGCCCGCAGCTCCGGGGTGTCGGCGAGCACCCGGTGCAGGACCGCCTCCTCCAGATGGTTGGCCTTGACGTTGTACTCGACCTTGCCGTCCAGCGCCCGCAGCCGCTCCCGGTAGTGCTCGGCGCGCTCGGCGAGGACCTCGGTGACGGCGGAGTCGTCGGGGGCGACGCTGCCGAACCGCATGGGCAGCACACAGCCCTCGGCGCCCGCTGCGACCAGCACCTCCTGGTGGGCGAGCAGGTCGCGCCGCTTGGGCCGCAGCCCCTCGGGCGCGTCGCTGACCAGCGCCGCCAGCGGGCCCGCCCGCAGCACGCGCACGGTGGCCGGCGGATCGCCCACGCCCTTGCCGCCCTCGGGCAGGGCCGGGTGCGAACTCGCGGCGATGCCGTAGACGTACGTACTCACTCCGACTCCTCCTTCCGGCGCGCGGCCGTGCTCTTGCGGCGCGGCTTCGGCTGCCCGTCGGCCTCCTGCTCGTCGCGGGCCTGCCGGAAGGCGCCGGCGACCGTCTCGGCCGCGCCGGACAGCGCGCCCTTCGACTTGCCGCGCGCCCCCGACTCGGTCATCTCGCCCACGAGGTCGGGCAGCCCGGGGCTGCGGTGCGGGCCCGCCTCCAGGTCGAGGCGGTTGCACGCCTCGGCGAACCGCAGATACGTGTCGACGCTGGCCACGACGACCCGTACGTCGATCTTGAGGATCTCGATCCCGACCAGGGAGACGCGTACGAACACGTCGATCACGAGTCCCCGGTCGAGGATGAGTTCCAGGACGTCGTAGAGACCACTGGTACCGCCTCCACCGCCGGTCTGTGCCGGGACGACGGTCATGTCGGCCATGCCTCCTCGCATGGTTGAAGGGAACTGAAAGGGAAGCCGGTAGCCGGCCGATCAGTGGGGGTCGGCGCGCCCGCGTTCGTAGCGCCGGACGCGCCGGTAGCCCGTGACCCGGCCCTGCGGGTCGAGGTCGACCCGGTATCCCGCCATCAGGCTCATCGTGTCGGGGACGCGGGCGAGTTCGAGGACCTCGATCTCCAACGACCAGCCGTCGTCGGTGCGTTCGAAGGACGACACGGTCTCCGCCGCCGTTCCGGTCAGCTCGGTGAGCTGCTCGCGTGCCCGGTTCAGCACTTCCATGGGCTCTGCCAAGCCGTCGTCCGCCATCTCTCCGCCCGTGTCCTCCGTCGAGTTGTGAAGGGCTTGTGCCCATCACCTGCCGAGTGGCCCGAACTCCCCCTGCCAAACCTTCAGTTGCCGCGCAGTGCGGTCAGCCTCCGGCGGGCCGGGCCCAGCGCGCGGCCCCGCCTCGGCAGGCCCCGCCACGGGCGCGTACGGGCCTGCTCGACGGCGTTCTCGACCGTCCAGCGGCGCGGTCCGACGCCGGGCTCGTCGAGCTGGTCCCAGGCGATCGGCATGGCGACCGGGGCGCCGGGGCGGGCCCGGACGGTGTACGGCGCGACGGCCGTCTGCGCGTACGCGTTGCGCTGCACGTCCAGGTAGAGGCGCCCGCCGCGCGCCTGCTTGCGCACGGCCGTCGTCAGCAGGTCCGGATGGTCCGACGCCAGCAGTTCGGCGATGTCCCGGGCGAAGGCGCGCACCTCGTCGAAGCCGTGCCGCCCGTCGAGGGGCACGACGACGTGCAGGCCGCGCGAGCCGGTCGTCATCGGCGCCGACGGCAGCCGCAGGGCGTCCAGCAGCTCGCCGAGCCAGCGGGCCGTGTCCCGTACGAGGGTGAAGTCGCCGTCGTCGGGCGGGTCGAGGTCGAAGACCATCAGGTCGGGGCGGTCCGGGTGGCCGGCGCGCGACAGCCAGCGGTGCAGGGTCAGGCACGCCTGGTCGGTGAGGTAGGCGAGGGTGTCGGCGTTCTCGCACAGGGGGTGCAGGACCGTGCCGCCCTCCTTGGCGACCTCCACGCGCGGGATCCAACTCGGGTAGTGGTCAGGGGTGTTCTTCTGCATGAACAGCGGGCCCTCGACGCCGTCCGGATGCCGCTCCAGCATCAGCGGACGGCCCCGCAGGTGCGGCAGCATGAACGAGGCGACCTCGCGGTGGTACGCGGCGAGGCCCGCCTTCGTGACCTCGACGCCGTCCGGGCCCGCCGGGAAGAGCACCTTGTCCGGGCGGTGGATCTCGACGGGCACCGGGTCACTCCTTGGCGTGCTTCGGGGTCGGCGCGACGACCGGCGACGTGTTCTCCGGCTCGCCGCCCGGCGTGCGCGGCAGCTCGGGCGAGGCCGTGTCCAACGGCACCGACCAGCCGCGCACCAGGCCCAACTGGACGCTCTGGCGCGGCAGTACGGCATCCAGCAGCCAGTCCGCGGCGACCCGGACGCGGTTGCCGGGGAGCGCGGCGAGGTGGTAGCCGCGGGTGACGAGACCGGCGGGCAGCCCGGACAGGGGCAGACCCAGCGGATCGGCCGCCGCCTCGCCGCCGCCCAGGTCGACCACGAACCCCAAGTCCTTGTGGTGGTACGGGCGTTGCTCGCGGCCCGTGAAGGAGGCGGCGACGTTGTCCGCGACCAGCTTGCCCTGCCGCCACGCGTGCTGCGCCGTCATCGCCGTGTACTCGCCCGGGCGCTCGGCGTCCGGCACCGCGGCGACGTCGCCGACCGCGAACACCTCGGGCCTGCCCGGCACTTGGAGGGTCGGCTCGACCAGGATGCGGCCCCGCCCCAGTGGCAGGCCCAGCGACTCGGCGAGCGGGTCGGGGCGTACGCCCACGCACCACACGAGCGTCCGCGTGGGCACCGACTCGCCGTCCGTCAGCAGGACGCCGTCCTCGCGGGCCTCCTTCACGGACGTCCCCGTCCGCACCTCCACGCCCCGCTCGCCCAGCACGCGCGTCGCCGTGCGCGAGAGGCGCTCGTCCAGCTCGGGGAGGATGCGCGGGGCCGTGTCCAGCAGGAGCCAGCGCGTGGTGAGGGCCTCGTGGCGCGGCCGGGCGCGCTGCAACGCGTCCGTGAACAGGCGGCCCTGGGCGGCGACCTCGGTGCCGGTGTAGCCCGCGCCGACGACCACGAACGTGCAGCGCGCCCCCGGGTCGTCCTCCGTCGCGGCCAGCTCCATCTGCCGGGTGATGTGGTCCCTGAGGTACAGCGCCTCGGGCAGGCCCCGGAAACCGTGCGCGTACTCGGTGACACCGGGGACGGGCAGCAGCTTGTTCACACTCCCGACGGCCAGCACGAGCCGGTCGTACGGCAGCGAGCCCGTGCCGCCCTCCGGCCCCCGGTAGTGCACGGCCCGGTGATCGAGGTCCACCCGGTCCGCCTCCCCGAGCACGACCCGTACGTCACGCAGAGTGCCGGGCAGGGAGACGGCGACCCTGCGCGGCTCCAGCACGCCGGTCGCGACCTGCGGGAGCAGGGGCAGGTACAGGAAGTGGTCGGTCGGGTTCAGCACCGTGATCTCGGCCCGCCCCCGCGCCGCTCGCGCGAGCTGCCGAGCGGCACGGTATCCGGCGAAACCGGCTCCGACGATGACGATACGGGGGCGGCTCACGGGGGCTCCTGAGGGTGGTGGAGGGGTGTCTGTGCTGGTGAGGTGGCCGGGCGGGCACCGTGCCTAGATGGGCCGCTGCCGGGGATCCGGCGTCGACTCCGGCTGGGGCGGTGTCACCGGCGGGTACGGGACTCCCGGGCCGCCCGTCGGCATCGGGCCCCGCAGAGCGTCCTCGCGGCGCTGGGCGCGGAGAGGGGCCTCCGGGTCCGACGGGGGTTCCGGCGAGGGGGCGTGCGGTGCGGTGTGCGCCGGCGTGTGGGGGCGGGCCGCTCCGCGCAGGGCGTACGCCGCCGCGCCCAGGACCGCCGCCATGATCAGTGCCGCCGCCCAGGCCGGGAGGGCCGCGTCCAGGGCCAGGCCCACCGTGAGGGCCAGCGCCGCGCCCGCGTACAGCGCGACCGCGCCCGACGCGGCGTACAGCGTGGCCCGGCGCCGCTGCCTGCGGGTCTGCTCGCGCAGTTCCTCGCGGATCGTCTCGCGGGCGACCTCGGCCAACTCCTCGACCAGGTGTTTGTCGAGATGTTCGAGATGGTCCATGCGTTTCATGGCGGACGGGTACCCCTCGGCGGCGCCCCGTAACGCGACGGTTCGCACCGGGGCGGCGGGGTACTCGGCGGGCGTCCGAGGCCCTGCCGGGAAACCGGCGACAGGGCCGACCACCCCACCGTACGAAGGAGAACCGGCCATGGGCCACGGCGGAGACGTCATCGTCGAACTCACCACCGACCACCGGGAGGTGGAGGAACTGTTCGCGCGGATCGAAGCGCTCCCCCCGGGGGACGCGCGGCGCCGCGACCTCGCCGACA
>NZ_LIRL01000712.1 GCF_001419795.1 Streptomyces niveiscabiei | reverse complement strand
CCCAACGCGCCGTCGAGCAGGGCCACTCCGTCCTGGCCCAACGCGCCGTCGAGCAGGGCCACTCCGTCCTCCCCCGCCGCAAGGTCCGCCGCAGGTTCCGCCGCGTCCACGAGTCCGGTGTCGGTGGCCCGCAGCCGTCTGCCGAGTCTCCTCGACAGCGCCTGTGCCACCAACTCCGGTGCGGGCGGGCGGGGTCGGGTGCCCGACAGCCAGTGGGACACCGCCGTACGGTCGTAGGTCAGCGTGAACCCCTGCGCCGTGCCCAGGGAGTTGACCTCCAGGGCCAGGCGGGCGCCCGACCAGCCGGACTCGGCGAGGAGGGCGCGCAGGGCTCGGTTCGGTGGTTTCGGTCGTCGCACGGTCACCCCCGGCGGGCGTTCAACGTCCGCTCGTGTTCAACACACCGGCCGGCGGCACGGGCGCCGGGCGCGGCCGGTGTCGTACAGGCTCAGGGTGCGTCCGTACGGGCGGTCGCGCGCAGTGCGCATCGGCGGCGCGTGCGGCTGCCGCGCACGCCGTCCGCCGAGACGGCGGCGACCGGTGGGGCGCCGTTCCGTTTCCGCTTCCCGAGAGGACTCCCCCATGGCCTCGTCCCTTGACCTGTTCCGGCTCGAAGGTGCCCGCGCCCTCGTCACCGGCGCCTCACGCGGTATCGGCAAGGCGGTCGCCGAGGCGCTCGCGGACGCGGGGTGCGATCTGGTGGTGACCGCGCGGACGGCCGCCGCGCTGGAGGAGACCGTGCGGGAGGTGGAGGAGCGGGGGCGGAAGGTGACGGCCCTCGCCGGGGACCTCGGTCAGGTGGGGGTCGCGGCGGGGCTCGTGAAGCGGGCCGCGGAGGCGCTCGGAGGGCTCGACGTCGTCGTCCACAACGCGGGGGTCACCCCGGCCGGCGCGGACGGCGGGATGCTGCTCGTCCAGCTCCAGGACCTGCCCGAGGTCGCCTGGGACCGGGTCGTCGCGGTCAACCTCGACGCGACGGCCGCGCTGTGCCGGACCGCGTACCCGTACCTCGCCGAGTCGGAGCGGGCGAGCCTGGTGCTGATGTCCTCGACGGCGGCCGTCCTCGGCGCCCCGCTCCTCGACTCGTACGCGGCGACCAAGGCGGCGCAGGTGTCGCTGGCGAAGAGCCTCGCGGTGGGGTGGGCACGGCAGGGCATCCGCGTCAACGCGGTGTGCCCGGGCTGGACCCTCACCGACATGACGACCTTCGCGAGCGAGACGGACGTGCTGTCGGAGTGGCTGATGGGCCATGTGCCCATGGGCCGCTGGGCGACCGTCGAGGAGATCACCGGGTCGGTCCTCTTCCTCGCGTCACCGGCGTCGTCGTACGTGACGGGGCACGCGCTGGTGGTGGACGGCGGGCTGTCGGTGCCGGACGGGGGGCTTGCGGGGTACCCGAAGCCGGCGTCGCCGCTGGCGGGTTGAGGGCGGTAGGGGGCCACCCTCACCCCTTCCCGCCGACCGCCCTCAGCAGGAACGGCAGCAGCCGGTCCGCCGTTCCCTCCGCGTCGGCCGGCTCCGTGGGCCGGGCCGTCAGCAGGAGGCGGCTGACCATCGGGCCGATGACGAAGTCCCCGACCAGGCCGGCGTCCTCGACGGGGGCGATCTCGCCCCGGTCGACGGCCCGGCGGACGGCTTCCTCGACGCGCTCGCGCACCGGCGTCATGAACGCGGCGGTGAGGGCCTCGGCGAGGGTGACGTTGTGGGCGGCCTCGCCGATCAGCGCGCGCATGAGGCGCCCGTTCTCGCCGGTCAGGCCGGTGGCCTTGTCCCGCAGGAGGATACGGAGGTCGCCCTCCAGGGTGCCGGTGTCGGGACGCTGTTCCAGGTCGGCGGTGAACGCGGCAGCCGCGGCGAGGACGAGGTCCTCCTTGGACGACCAGCGCCGATAGAGCGTCGCGGTGGAGACACCCGCGCGAGCCGCCACGGCGGCGGTGGTCAGCCCGCCGTACCCGCTCTCGGCGAGGACGGCGAGGGTGGCGGCGAGGAGCGCACGGTCGCGGGCGGCATCGCGGGGACGCCCCCGGCGTGCGGGAGCGGAGGCGGTGCCGGGCTCAGTGCCGGACACCGGTCAGCCCCGGCAGGTGCTCCGCGAGGTGGTACGCGTGCAGGCGGGCGTACTCGTCGTGCGTGCACGGACCGTACGCGGGGTGGGGGGCGTGCGGGCCGGTGTGGGTGGTGAAGAGGGCCACCGCCGCCGCGAGGTCGGCAGCCGCCTCCGCGAGGGGGAGGTCCGGGTCCAGGGGCGGGGCGCCGTCGATCTCGGCGGACAGGGAGTGCTTCATCGCGCCCCGGCTCAGGAAGACCTTCTTGGCGAGGGCGCCCGCCGTCGCGCGGAACAGGGCGGGTTTCAGGCGCGGGTAGCCGGTGACGGAGTAGCGGACGGTCTGGGCGCAGTGCTGGAGCGTCTGGGAGAGGTTCCAGGCCGTGTCCGCCTCCAGGAGGTCGCCCTCGGGGCGGTGGAGCTGTTCCAGGACGCGGTCGGTGAGGTCGGGCAGGACGGGGGTCATGCGTACGAGAATACACTTATACGAAACGAAACATTTTCGTTTCGTATACCCTGGCCCGCATGCCCCTCGACACCCGCACCACCCCCGACGCCGCGGCGACCGTCGCCCGCCTGAACGCCACCTTCGCCACCGGCCGCACCCGCCCCGCGAGCTGGCGCAAGGAGCAGCTCCGCGCCCTGCGCGCCCTGCTGATCGACCGCCAGACCGAACTGTCGGACGCGCTCCACAGCGACCTCGGCAAGAGCCCCCTGGAGTCGTACCTCACGGAACTCGGCTTCGTCGTCAACGAGATCGACCACACCCTGCGCCACCTGAACCGCTGGATGCGCCCGCGCCGCGTCGGCGTACCGGTCTCGCTGGCCCCGGCCCGCGCGCGGACGGTCCGCGAACCGCTGGGCACGGTCCTGATCGTCAGCCCCTGGAACTACCCCCTCCAGCTCGCCCTCGCCCCGCTGGTCGGCGCGCTCGCGGCCGGGAACTGCGCGGTCGTGAAGCCGAGCGAGCTGGCCCCGGCGACCTCGGCGGCGCTCGCGCACTGGCTGCCGAAGGTCCTCGACCCGGACGCGGTGGCCGTCGTGGAGGGCGGGGTGCCGGAGACGACGGAGCTGCTGGAGCAGCGGTTCGACCACATCTTCTACACCGGCAACGGCACGGTCGGCCGGATCGTGATGACCGCCGCCGCCCGCCATCTCACGCCGGTCACCCTGGAGCTGGGCGGCAAGTCGCCCGCCGTCGTCGAGCCCGGCACGGACCTCGCGACGGCCGCGCGCCGGATCGCGTGGGGCAAGTTCATGAACGCCGGCCAGACCTGTGTCGCCCCGGACTACGTCCTCGCGGTCGGGGACGCGGCGGGCGAGATCGAGGAGCACCTCGCGGCGGCCGTACGGGAGATGTACGGGGAGCGGCCCGCGCAGAGCCCGGACTACGGGCGGATCGTGAACGAGCGGCAGTTCGAGCGGCTCACCGGGCTGCTCGGCGACGGCCGGACCGTCGTGGGCGGCGAGCACGACAAGGGGACGCGGTTCATCGCGCCGACCGTCCTCGCGGACGTGTCGCCCGAGTCGGCGGTCATGCGGGAGGAGATCTTCGGGCCGATCCTGCCGATCGTGCGCGTCTCCGACCTGGACGCGGCGATCTCCTTCATCACCGCGCGGGACAAGCCGCTCGCGCTGTACGCGTTCGTCGGGTCGGGCCGCTCCAAGAAGCGGCTGGAGGCGGAGACGTCGTCCGGGGCGCTCGCGTTCGGGGTGCCCAACGCGCATCTCACCGTCCCCGGGCTGCCGTTCGGCGGGGTCGGGGAGAGCGGGGTCGGCCGCTACCACGGCTCCCACTCCATCGACACGTTCAGCCACCACAAGGCGGTCCTGGACAAGCCGCTCCTGCTGGACCCGCTGCGGGTGGCGTACCCGCCGTTCACGCAGGTCAAGGAGCGGATCCTGCGCAAGCTGGTGTGAGGTCGCCGCGCCGTTGTCAGTGGGCCGCGTTACGGTGCGAAGCATCCGCACTCTTGGAGGCTCGCATGGCTTCTCGGCTCAACCCCTACCTCACGTTCACCGGCGAGGCCCGCCAGGCGCTGGAGTTCTACGAGCAGGTCTTCGGCGGCACGCTGTCGCTGAACACGTACGGCTCCTTCGGCCAGGCGGGCCCCGACTTCGCCGACAAGATCATGCACGGCATGCTGGAGACTCCGGCCGGCTTCACCCTGATGGGCGCCGACAACCCGCCCGGCATGGCGCCGCCCGCCGAGCACCGGTACTCGATCAGCCTCAGCGGTGACGACGACACCGAGCTGCGCGGCTGGTGGGAGAAGCTCTCCGCCGGCGGCTCGGTGTCGGTGCCGCTGGACAAGCAGATGTGGGGTGACGTCTTCGGCATGTGCACGGACCGCTTCGGCGTCCCGTGGATGGTCGACATCACCGCCCCCACCGCCTAGTCCAGGCAGAACTCGTTGCCCTCGGGGTCGGCCATGACGAGGAAGCCGCCGCCGAACGGGGGCTGTGCCTCGTGCCGGCGCAGCAGGGTCGCCCCGAGGGCGAGGAGGGTCGCGCTCTTGGCCTCCAGGGCGGCCATCCGGGCGTCGCCGTCCAGGCCGGGCGCCGCGCGGACGTCGAGGTGGACCCGGTTCTTGGCGGTCTTGCCCTCGGGGACCCGCTGGAAGAACAGCCGGGGCCCGCGCCCCTCCGGGTCCACGAGGGCCGACTTGTCGTTCCACTCCTCCTCGGGCACCCCGGCCTTCGCGAGGAACTCGTCCCACGCGGCCAGCACGTCGTCCCCGTCGGCGAGCTGCACGCCGGGCGGAGCGGGATACGCGTACCCGAGGGCCTCACGCCAGAACTCGGCGAGGGCGGCGGGGTTGTGCGCGTCGAAGGTGACCTGGACGTCGAGACTCAACGGTGTACTCCGTTCGGTGCGGTCGATCGGCTCTGCGGCCACTCTCGCACCGCACTAGGCCAGATCCTGGCCTACTTCCCCCGACGCGCCGCCGAACAAGCACCACACCGGCCCGCTCACTCCGTGGACAGCGCCTCCAGCAACTCCCCCACCTGCGGATTCGGCAGCGCCCGCGCCACGTCCGCCTGCGCGACCATCCCGACGAGCCGCCCCTTGTCGAGGACCGGCAGCCGGCGCACCTTGTGCGCGGCCATCGTCCGCAGGATCTCCTGCGCCTCGTCGTCCGCGCCGATCGTGACGATCTCCCCCTGCGCCAGCTCCCCCACGGTGCACTTCTCGGGGCTGAGCCCCATGCCGAGGACCTTGGTGACGATGTCCCGGTCCGTGAGGACGCCCTTCAGCCGGTCGTCCGCGCCGCAGATGGGCAGGGCGCCGACATCGAGGCCCGTCATCCTGCGCGCGGCCTCGGCCACGCTCTCGCGCTCATCGACGCAGACGGCGTCCGGCGTCATGATCTCGCGTGCGGTGGTCATGTCCTGCCTCCCTTCCCCGGGGGCCGCACCGGACCCCGGTGAACTGCCCGGGTCCCCTGGCCCCGGTGGGCCAAACCCCGTATGCCGGGCGGCAGAAGGGGTACTCCGGTGGGCCGGGAACCACTGCGGCAAGGAGGACCCATGGCCCCCGACGATCCGAAACGGCACCAGAACGAGCGCTCCACCGCCGACGACCCCGCCGTCGGCCCCCTCACCACCGACCAGGGCGTCCAGGTCGACCGCACGGACGACTCACTGGCCGCCGGCGAACGCGGCCCGACCCTCCTGGAGGACTTCCACTTCCGCGAGAAGCTGACCCACTTCGACCACGAGCGCATCCCCGAGCGGGTCGTGCACGCGCGGGGCGCGGGCGCCTACGGCTGGTTCGAACCGTACGAGTCCTGCGCGGAGTTCACCCGCGCCGCGTTCCTGCGCGACCCCGCCGAGCGGACGCCGGTGTTCGTGCGGTTCTCGACGGTGCAGGGGCCGAAGGGGTCGGCGGACACCGTCCGGGACGTCCGCGGGTTCGCGGTCAAGTTCTATACGGCGGAGGGGAATTACGACCTGGTCGGGAACAACTTCCCGGTCTTCTTCATCCAGGACGGCATCAAGTTCCCCGATTTCGTACACGCGTTGAAGCCGGAGCCGGACAACGACATCCCGACCGGCGCCTCGGCGCACGACACGCTGTGGGACTTCGTGTCGCTCCAGCCGGAGACGCTGCACGCGATCATGTGGCTGATGTCGGACCGCGCGATCCCGCGCAGCTACCGCATGATGCAGGGCTTCGGCGTGCACACCTTCCGGTTCGTGGACGCGGCCGGGCGCGGCACGTTCGTGAAGTTCCACTGGAAGCCGAAGCTGGGCGTGCACTCGCTGGTGTGGGACGAGGCGCAGGAGTGCCAGGGCCGCGACCCCGACTTCAACCGGCGCGACCTGTGGGACGCCATCGCGGCCGGCGAGTTCCCGGAGTGGGAACTCGGCGTCCAACTCGTGCCGGAGGACGATGAGTTCGCGTTCGACTTCGACCTGCTGGACGCGACGAAGCTGATCCCCGAGGAACTGGTGCCCGTCCGGCCGATCGGCCGCATGGTCCTGGACCGCAACCCGGAGAATTTCTTCGCCGAGACGGAACAGGTCGCCTTCCACACCGCCAACCTCGTCCCCGGTATCGACTTCACCAACGACCCGCTGCTCCAGGCCCGCAACTTCTCCTACCTGGACACCCAGTTGCTGCGCCTCGGCGGCCCCAACTTCGCCCAGCTCCCGGTGAACCGCCCGGTGGCACCCGTCCGCACCAACCAGCGCGACGGCTTCCAGCAGAGCGCGATCCACCGGGGCACCACCTACACCCCGAACTCCCTGGGCGGCGGCCACCCGGCCGTGTCGGGCCCGCGCATGCACTACCCGGAGCACGTCCAGGGCACCACGTCCCGTACCCGCGCGGCGAGTTTCGCCGACCACTACAGCCAGGCCGCGCTGTTCTGGCACAGCGTGAGCGACTGGGAGCGCGAACACATCGTCCAGGCCTTCCGGTTCGAGCTCGGCAAGGTCGGCGCGATCCAGGTGCGCACCCGTACGGTCACCGAGCTGGCGCACGTCGACCTCGACCTCGCCCGGCAGGTCGCCCGGGGCATCGGCGTACCCGAACCCGCCGACAAGCAGCCGGAGTTCAGCGCCGTCTCCGCCGCGCTGAGCATCGAGGCGCTGCCCGGCGACGG
>NZ_LIRL01000711.1 GCF_001419795.1 Streptomyces niveiscabiei | reverse complement strand
CGGACCCCGCCGCACCACCGACCCCGACACCGGCAACCCGGCCGCCGCCGCCCTCTCCCTCCTCGCCGAGGACACCCTCGACCTCCTCACCGGCCCCGACGCCGACCAGCTCACGCAGTGCGCCGCCCAGGGCTGCGCCCGCTGGTTCCTGCGCTCCCACGGGGCACGCCGCTGGTGCTCGACGAAGTGCGGCAACCGGGTCAGGGCGGCGCGGGCGTACGCGGCGAAGAAGGAACGCGGGGCCTGACAAGGAGGCGGAGTCGACGGAACGCGGGGCCTGACAGGGAGGCGGAGTTGACGGAATGCGGCGTCTAACGCCGGAACCAGCGCCGCTTGCGTTCCCCGAACCCCGGCAGCCCCTTGAACCCCTCGTCCAGCGTCACCGTGGGCGTCACCCGCCGCAGCGTCTCCCGTACCCGGGTCAGCGGATGGTCCGGGAAGCGGGCGTCCCACCGCTCCAAGTCGCCCACGTGGTACGGGAGTCCGCCCCGAGCCCCGTACGGATGCGGCCGGAAGTACTCCTCGGGCCCCACCTCCGCCAGGATCACGGCCTCCCGCATCCCGGTCATTGGCCCCTCGGCGGCCTGCGCCTTGACCACGACGCTGCACCGGTCCCTCGGCACGGTCCACGACGCGAGGAACGCCTGACCGGGCCGCGACCCCAGCGGCATCTTCACGAGCTGCCACAGCGCCGGCACCCCGTCGACCGCCCCGAACTCGGCCTCGACGAGCCCGCCCCCGCTCCCGGCGACCCCCTGCGCGGCACCGGCACGCAGACGCGCGGGGTCGCTCAGGGGAGCCGGGAGGTCGGGGGCGAGCGGAAAGAAGTGCACGGACAGGAGGAGCCCCGCCCCGTCCTGCCACAGGCCGGACTCGACCTCCGTGAAACCGGTGAGGCCGAGCCCGGTGACCGGCGTGTCAGCTATGTTCACGCCGGTCATCCTCGCAGGTCGGACAGGGTTACAGGTACGGCCGGGTGAGCAGCTCGATCGCGTGGCCCGAGGGGTCCTTGAAGTAGACGCCCCGGCCGCCGTGCCCGGTGTTCGTCTCACCGGGCCGGGTCATCTGCGGGTCGGCCCAGTGCGTGACACCGGCCTCGCACAGCCGCTGGTACGCGCGGTCGAACAGCTCGTCGTCCACGAGGAACGCGTAGTGCTGCATCTGGATCTCGACCGGCGGCTCCGCGAACTGGAGCAGCGTGCCGTCGGCGAGCTGGATGTTGGTGAACGGACCCCACGACGGGGCTTCGCCGACTTCGAGGAGCTCCCGGAAGAAACGGGCGGACTCCTCGCGGTCCTGGGACGCGATGATCGTGTGGTTGAAAGAAGCGGGCATGCGGTGGTCGACCTCTCACTCGGATTCACTCGGAACGGAAACCGCGGAACGCGTCGTCGTCTCCGAGCGATCGGCGGGGCTCGACCCCGCCCGAGGATCAGTCGGCCACCGGATAGCCGATCCGTGCGTGGCGCCTGCGCGCCGGTCCGGTGTTCATGGAGGTGACCCTAGCCAAGGGGAACAGCGGCCGACAAGCCGGTGAACCTTCCGGGACCCCCGCAACCCTCCACCGGCCGCCCCGCTCTGACCCTGCGTGGAAACGACCACCCGTACGCGCCGCACCGCCGCAGGACTCGCCGCGCTCCTCACGCTCGCCGTCTTCTGCGCGGCCGACGCCATCGCCCGCAGCTACCCCTTCGGTCCCCGCACGCGCAACGTCAACGACCTCGGCAACCAGTACCTGCCGTACCACGCGCACCTCTGGGACCTCCTGCACGGCCGCGCCGACGGCGGCCTGGTCATGAACTGGCAGTCCGGCTTCGGCGCGAGCTTCCTGCCCGACTTCGCGACGTACGTCAGCAGCCCCTTCGCGCTCCTCGTCGGCGTGTTCCCGCGCGACGAGATCGACCTCGCGGTGTACGTCATCACCGCGCTGAAGACGGCGAGCGCGGCGGCGGCCATGACCTGGCTCCTCCTCACGCTGCGGCCGGGCCCGCGCTGGGCCGCCGTCCTGCTCGGCGTCTCGTACGCGCTGTGCGGCTGGAGCCTCGCCGACGCGTCGTACAACCTCATGTGGCTCGACGGGCTGATCGCGCTGCCGGTGCTGTGCCTGGTGGGGGAGTGGCTGCTCGCCGGGCGCCGGTACGTCGTGGGCGTCCTGGTCGTGGCGCTCGCGTGGACGGCGAACTTCTACACCGCGTACATGGCGACCCTCGGCGCCGCCCTGGTCCTGGCC
>NZ_LIRL01000710.1 GCF_001419795.1 Streptomyces niveiscabiei | reverse complement strand
AGGTCGGGGGCGGGGACGCGGGCGTCGATGAGCGCGTCGCAGTGCGTCAGCGAGCCGTCGACCTGCGGGGAGCGGACGGTGAAGCGGCCGGTCGCCTCGTCGGTGCCGTACTCGGCGGCCGGGCCCGCCACGTGCAGGACGCCCGCCGCGAGNNAGCTCCTTCCTCGCGGCGGGCCCGCCGCGAGGAAGGAGCTGAGGGGCGCGAACCAGCCGAGGAAGTCCTCGTGGTGGGAGCGGCGGGTCAGGCCGCCGAAGTCGACCGCGAGGCGGATGGTTCCGCGGACGTCGCGCAGCACGTCCAGGGCCGCTTTGCGGGGGCCGTGGAGGTTGCCCTGTCCGGCGTGGCCGAGGTCGTCGTCGATGAGCCGGGTCAGTGCGGCGGTGAATGCGGCGGGGCTCGGGAAGGAGCGGCCGGCGAAGGGGCGTACGAGGGTGTCGATGTCGAGCGGGGGCAGGTCGTGGCCGCCGTGGCGGCGGGCCTCGGTGTCCAGGAGGTGGGGTGCCTGTTCGGCGCCTTCGGCGGCGACGAGGGCGGTCGCGGCGCTCAGGTAGTCCTGTTCGGCGGTGTCGCCGTGGCGGGCGCGCAGGGCGGTGGCGTGGTGGACGAGGAGCATCTCGGCGTGCAGCCAGGGCCAGAGGTCGGCGCGGAAGTCGAGCGGGCCGCGGGCGCGCAGGGCGGTGACGCGTTCGGGGGTGAACAGCCGGGCCCGGTAGCGCCACAGGGGGCCCTTCTGGTTCGTGCCTCGGGCGGGCAGGGGCGCTCCGGAGCGGGAGCCGGCGATCAGGACGGGTTCGAGTCCGGAGGGGTGGTAGGTGAGGGCCTTGTCCGGGCCTTCGGCGAAGTGGCCGCCGCGTCCGGTGGTGAGGGCCGCGACGACGTCGTAGAACGTCAGGCCCATGCCGAGGACGGCGGTCCGGGTGCCCGGCGCGATGGTCTCCAGCGGCATGTCGGCGGCGCTGTCGCCGCGCAGGTGGCGCAGGGCGGGGCGGGTGTGCGCGAAGTCGGCGAAGCGGGCCTGGCCTGCGGGGAGTTCGGGGTGCGGGTGGCCGGTGGCGAGGATCACCCGGTCGGCGTCGATCAGGGTGCCGTCCGAGCAGCTCAGCCGCCAGGTGTCACCGGCTGCGCGCAGTGCGGTGACGTGTCCGGTGTGCCGGCGCAGGGTCGCGTGGTCCGGCAGCGAGTCCTGTACGGACTGGAGGAAGAACCGCAGGTATTCGCCGTACAGGACGCGGGGGGCGTAGGCGTTCGGGCCGGGGCAGCAGTCGTCGTTCGCGGCCCACCACTGGCCGAGGCTGGGTCCGGCGCCCGCGCGGGCGGGGCCGTCGTCGGCGGGGCCCGAGAACATGGTGACCTCGCCGCAGGCGGTGTTCATCAGGAACACCGGGTTCTGGTCCGTGCGCCAGACCCGGCCCGCGCCGACCTCGTCCTTGTCGATGAGGACGATCTCCACGGGCCGCTCCGGGGCGGACTCGCGCAGCCGGACGGCGAGGCGTTCGACGACGGCGAGGCCGCGCGGTCCCGATCCGACGACGGCGATGCGGTGGGGTGCGGCGGCGCGGGCGCGGGTGAGGGCGGCGGCCGACAGGTCGTGGGTGTCCGCGGTGTGGCGGAGCATGCCGAGCAGCCTGCTGGAGGTGACGGCGTGCCGGGTGGTGTCGGCGGCGGGCAGCGGCATGTTCCCGGTGGCGGCCCACACGAGCCGGCCGTCGTCGGAGATCGCGCCGCGTGCCGCGCCCGCGTTGTCGCGGTGCAGGCAGAACGGCACGTCGAGCGTCCCGGCCGCGAAGGCCGCGCGCAGTCCGGCGCCGAGGTCGGGGCCGTGGTCGAGGACGGCGGTGATGAGCCTGGTCGCCTCGGCGCAGACGATCTCGTAGTCGGCCTCGCGGGCCCAGGGCAGCGTGTCGTCGTGCACGGCGTGCCGGGCAGCGCGGGCCGCCCTCTCCAGCGCGGACACGTTCTCGGCGACGGTGGGGATGCGGTGCGCCTCGGCGACCGTCTTGACGATCATCCGGTGCGCTCCGCCGCGTACGGCGATGCGGGCCGAGGAGTCCAGGAGGAGTTCGGCGCCGGCCTCGGTGGCGGGGTAGACGCCCATGTACGTGTAGAGCACCACGTGGCGGGCGACGTCGGCGGGCAGGAACAGGTCGGCGAGGTGGTGCAGGGCCGCGAGCGCCTCGATGTCCTGCACCGGGCTGGTCTGCTGGGCGTACGACAGCGACAGGGAGGTGATCCCGTGCTGGGCGAAGAACATGGCTTCGAGGACGCTGATCGCCACCAGCAGGGACGGCGGGCACAGCTGGCCGAGCATGCAGCCGCCGAAGGTCTCCAGGTGGGCGCGGAGTCCGCGCTGTGCGCTGTGCTCGGCGAACTGGCGGGTGGCGTCCGCCCAGGCGGGCACCGACTCGGCGAGCGGGAGCCGGGAGTAGGGCAGGCAGTAGGAGACGGGGCCGCCCTCGGAGGCGGCGAGCCCCGCTTCGGTCATCGCCTCGAAGATGTGCGCGGGGCGGGCCGAGCCGTGCCGGACCTGGACGGGGATACGTCCGGCCGCGGCGGCGACGCGGGCGGTGACCTGCGGGCCGTGGTTGACGAGGGGGAAGCCGTTGAGCGCGCGGCCCGCCGCGAGGGCCGCCGCCGCGCCGGTGAGGTCCTCGACGCGGGTGTAGGAGTCGACGGTGATCGTCGCGAGGGTGCGGGCCCGGGCCCCGGCGACGGCCGCGATGCCCTCCGCCATGGTCCCGGGGTCCGGCATGCCCATCCGGGGCTGGACGACCAGCAGCCCCGCGCGGGCCGCCTGCTCCACGTACGTCTGCATGTCGGGCGCTGCCGGTGCGGGCGGTGTCGGGTTCACGCGGCGGCCCCCGCGACCGCGCGTCGCCCGGCGGTCATCCGCTGGAGCGTGGCACCGAACTCCGCCGGGTCCGCGCCCTCGGTGAAGACCGCGTCGAAGCCCTCGGCGACAAGTTCGCCGGCCAGGTGGTGCTGCGCGCCCTGGATGCCGAGCTTGCCGCCGATCATGACGGGTACGGCGCTGACGGCCGGGTCGGCGTCCGCGCGCAGCGTCCGGATCAGCCGGCGGCCGTCGATGTGGCCGTGGCCGTTCACCGAGGAGATGACCACGGCGTCGGGCCTGGACAGGCGTATCTGGCTGACGATCTCGGCGTCGGGGACGCAGGGGCCGAGGTTGTTCACCTCGTATCCGCGTTCCTCCAGCAGGAGCTGGAGGAAGACGAGGTTCCACGTGTGGGAGTCGGAGGAGACCGTGGACAGCAGCACACGCGGGGGTCTGGAGCGGACCGTGGACATCGGGAGAACCTCCTGTCGGTGCGCCGCGGGCTGCGGCGACACGACGAAGATCCCTGGTCCCGGCCGGGGTGCCCAGGCCGGTTCGAAGGTCGTGAACTCCGGTTCACGGATGCCGTGCGGGCAGCTTGCGGGAGGCCGCCGTACGGGAGACTCGTCGGTGGGCCGGGGCTCCGGTGGGCGCTTCGGGCACCCGGACCGGCGTACCGGTGCCCGGCAGCGGCTGGGGCGGGCGCAGGCGCTGGAGGTGGCGGGTCACGTGATCGGGGGTGACCTCGGTGTTCCAGACGATCTCGGTGAGCACCGGGGGCAGGGCGGGCAGCGGGATCTCGACCAGCTGCCCGGACTCCAGCTGGGATCCGACCGCGATGGCGGGTACGAGGCCCACACCGAGGCCGCCCAGCGCCGACGACTTGACGCCGTCCACGCTGCCCACCTGCTGGAGGCGTACGTCGCCGAGACGGGGCAGCGCCTGCCGCTCGGCGAGGTCGCGGTACACGCAGCCGGGGGCGGTGACCAGGAGCCGGCGCGGCCGGGCCACGGCCTCGGGGGTGCCGACCAGGACGGGGCGGTCGGTCCAGAGGTGCCGCCGGTTCTCCTCCCGGGCCGGGGGCGGGGCGGTCGTGGAGTTGATCAGCGCGGCCGACAGGTCGCCCCGCTCCACCTGGTCGCGCAGCTCGGCGACCGAGCCGACGAAGACCTGCATGTCGAGGTCGGGCATGAGGCGGTGCAGGGTGCGCAGCAGGCCGGGCAGGCGGTAGGTGCACAGGGAGGCCGTGGCGCCGATGTGCAGGGCGGCGCGGCTGTCCTGCGCGGCGGCCGTCACCGCCGCCTGGGCCTTGGCGAGCTTGTCGAGGATGTCGCTCGCGTAGTCGAGGAAGCGGGCGCCGGCCTTGGTGAGCCGGTTGCCCGCGTTGCCGCGCTCCAGCAGCGGGGTGCCCAGGGAGCGTTCGAGTGCCTGGAGGTGCGCGGTGACCGTCGAGCGCGCGTAGCCGAGCCGGTCGGCGGCCTCCGCCAGGCTGCCGCTCTCCGCGACGACGACGAATGTCTCCAGTTTCTGGACGTCCATCCCGCAACCCCTCCCGTGTCCTGACCGAAGCACATACTTGTACTGGAGTTCAGCTTAAGGGTGTCGCGGTCGGCCGAGCGGGGTCCGGGGGGCACCTTGACGAGCCCTTGACCCTGATCGACTCCAGAACAACTTTGTTCTCCGGTATAGATTTGAACCACTGATGGGGACAACGGGGGAGGGCCCACATGAGCACAGCGGAACCGATCGCCATCGTCGGGATCGGGTGCCGGTTTCCCGGCGCGGCCGGCCCGGCGGAGTTCTGGGAGCTGCTGGCGGCGGGCACCGACGCCGTCACCCCCGTGCCGCCGGACCGGTTCGACGTCAGCGCCTGGTACGACCCGAGCCCCGGCACCCCGGACAGCCTGATCTCCCGCCACGGCGGCTTCCTCACCGGCCTGTTCGACTTCGACGACGCGTTCTTCGGCATCTCGCCACGCGAGGCACGCACCATGGACCCGCAGCAACGCCTCCTCCTGCACACCGTGTGGGAGGCGTTCGAGGACGCCTCGATCCCGCCGTCCACCGTCCGGGGCAGCCACACCGGAGTCTTCGTGGGCCAGTCGACCGCCGAGTACGCCGAGACGACGGGCCGCGCGGCCACGGCGGACGTCCGCGCCCTGGCGGGCGGCAGGCTCCGCGCCGTCACCGCCGGACGCCTCTCGCACGCCTTCGACCTGCGCGGGCCCAGCCTGGTCCTGGACACCGCCTGCTCGTCCTCGCTCGTCGCCGTGCACACGGCACGCCAGAGCCTGCTGTCCGGGGAGTGCGACCTGGCCGTCGCGGCCGGCGTCAACGCGGTCCTCTCCCCCCTCGACGCGGTCGCCTACTCCCAGGGCCGGATGCTCGCCCCCGACGGCCGCTGCAAGTTCGGCGACAGCCGCGCCGACGGGTTCGTACGCGGCGAGGGCGTGGGAGCGGTCCTCCTCAAGCGGCTCTCCCGCGCCCTCGCCGACGGCGACCCCGTCCGTGCCGTGCTGCTGGGCAGCGCGGTCACCAACGACGGCGACGGCAGCGGCCTGCTCCTCCAGCCTGCGGTGCCTGGACAGGCCGCGATGCTGCGCGCCGCCTGGCGCAGCGCCGGGGTGGCGCCCGGCGAGGTGGACTACGTGGAGGCGCATGGGACGGGGACGACCGTGGGGGACGGGGTCGAACTGCGGGCGCTGGCGGAGGTGTTGCGGGAGGG
>NZ_LIRL01000071.1 GCF_001419795.1 Streptomyces niveiscabiei | reverse complement strand
GCGTAGGGCGGGGGAAGGGCTCGCCCACTTGAGGGTGCGCAGGACCGGGCCCGCCTCCAGGGCGTCGATCGCGTCCAGGGCGCCCAGCCGGCGCGTGAGGTAGTGGTGGAGGTTGGCCGGGTCGCGGCACAGGGCCTGCGCGACGAGGCTCGTCGGGCCAGTGGCCGAGGCGAGGAACGCCAGCTCGTCGTGGGCCGACAGGGCCGACGCGACCTCGTCCACGCGGGACGGGCGCACCGACAGCCACAGCAGGGCGCGGGTCGCCACGCCGAAGTGCGCCGCGTCGATCTCCACGTCGAAGAACAGGGCGTCGCCCGCGCGGAGTTCGGCCAGGCGCCGGGCCGCGGTGGCCGCCGTCCAGCCGGTCGCCCCGGCCAGGTCCGCGAGGGAGGTACGGCCGTCCTGCGCGAGCGCGGTGAGCAAGTCCCGGTCGGAGTCGGTGATCTGACGTGGTGTCGCATCCGACTCCGGTTCCCTCAGGGCCTGTTGCTGGGCGGCGTCCAGAGCGTCCGCGCTGCGGCGCCAGTTCGCGGGGCCGCCGACGTACGTGTGCAGCAGGAGGTGCGCGGAGACCGAGGTGACGCCCGCCGTGCGCGGGACGTCGTGCAGGAGAAGGGAGTTGGTGTCCTGGGCGTCCGTCGGGGCGTGGACGACCGCCACGATCTCCGTGCCGCCCGAGACCAGCTTCACCCATGACGTGTCCCGTCTGCGGACCAGCGCCGCCGCGAGGTCCCGTACGGCGGCCGGTGTCGCCGTCAGGCGCAGCAGCCACTGGGTGCGGCCCGCTGTGCGCGGGTCCGCCAGGCCGACCACCCTGAGGCCCGCCTCCTCCCGCAGGCGCCGGTAGCGGCGGGCCACGGTCTGGCCCGAGACGCCGAGCACCTCCGCGATCCGGCTGAAAGGGGCCCGGCCGTCGAGGTGCAGCGCGTGCACGAGGGCGCGGTCGAGGTCGTCGAGCATGCGGCACATCCTCGCGGTGGGCGTACACGCCGTAAACTGGAGAAACCCGCTTCAGCAACACGTCAGCGCACAGGAGGTCGGCAGCCGTGGCGTTCGAGGACCCCTCCACCGAGATGCTCACGCAGGCCGCCGAGCACTTCGGGCTGCTGGCGTCCCCCGCCCGCCTCCACATCGTCTGGGCCCTCGCCCAGGGCGAGAGCGACGTCACCGGCCTCGCGGAGCGGGTGGGCGGCGCGCTGCCTGCCGTGAGCCAGCACCTCACCAAGCTGAAACTCGCGGGCCTCGTCCGCTCCCGTCGCGAAGGCCGCCGCCAGGTGTACTTCGTCGACGCCCCCGACGTCGTCGACGTCGTCCGCCTCGTCCTCGGCCGCCTGAGCGACCGCGCCGAGGCCGCCGACGTCCCCCTTCCCCGCCTCCGTGGCCTCTGACCACACGGACCCGGGGGAGGGCACGGGGTCGCGGAGGCCTGTCGCGTATACACATCT
>NZ_LIRL01000709.1 GCF_001419795.1 Streptomyces niveiscabiei | reverse complement strand
GGGAGGGCGGCGCGGGGCGGCCGTCCGTCGTGCCGAGGCCACGGGTGGGAGGTGGACCGCGGCAGGAGTATGTGGACGCGTTCGGGGACGGGGCGGGTCAGGTGGACGGCGGCGGTCGTGCTGTCAACGCGGTCAATGCGATCAATGCAGTCAATGTGGTCAACAGGTCCGGTCGTGGGGGCGCGGCTGTCCATGCCGCCCATGCCGTCCATATGGACGTCGAACTCATTGACCAGCTTGATCGACGTGACGATGTTGATCGAGGTATCGACCATCCATCGACACCGCTCAACCCCGTCGACCCGGTCAACCCCGACGTTGACGCCGAGGCCCCGGCCCCGGCGAAGAGCGCCAAGGGCCGCGCCTTCACCGGCATCGCCGCGGCGGCCGTCACCACCGTTCTCGCGGTGGTCGTCGCCGGACAGGTCGCCGACGACGGTGGCGACGACACGGCGGCTCGCACCGAGTCGCAGAGTGAACGGTCCACGCAGACGGGCGGCGCGGTCGGCGTCCTCCCGAGCCCGTCCGCGCCGGCGGGCGTGAAGCCGCTGTCGTACGACGAGAAGATGGCCGCGAAGTACCCGCTGGCCGCGGACCTCAAGGGGTCGGGGAAGTTCGACGCGGTGCCGGGCGTCGACAAGGCGCCGGGGAAGGGCCGGAAGTACACGTACCGGGTCGACGTCGAGCAGGGGATAGGGCTGGACGGCGGACTGTTCGCGCAGGCCGTGCAGAAGACCCTGAACGACAACCGGAGTTGGGCGCACAACGGGGCCCGGACCTTTGAGCGGATCTACAGCGGACGGCCGGATTTCGTCATCACGCTGGCGAGTCCCGGCACCACAGCGTTCTGGTGCGACAAGTCCGGCCTGGACACCACGCAGGACAACGTGTCCTGCAACTCCACCGCCACCGAGCGCGTGATGATCAACGCGTACCGCTGGGCACAGGGTTCGCCGACGTACGGCGACCAGATGCACCTGTACCGGCAGATGCTGATCAACCACGAGGTGGGGCACCGGCTCGGGTACGGACATGAGACGTGTGACAAGGAGGGCGACCTGGCTCCCGTCATGCAGCAGCAGACGAAGTTCCTGGTCTTCAAGGGGATCCGCTGCCGACCCAACCCCTGGGCGTACCCGGGCAGTTGACAAACGGCTCAGAAGTCACGTTGACATGCGCACCGATTTTCGTTCATATTTCTGCCCATGTGGTCTAGTCATGCCGTCGCCAGCGCAGCCATCGAGCTCGCGCTCATCGGCGTGACCGCGCTCTGTGTAGCCGACATCCACTGTTGCTGACGCCCCGCCCTCATGCGTGCGCGCGTCGGATCCCCAGCCTTATGTCGTGACCACGGTCACTTTTCTTCGACTCTCCGCCGCCGGGGCAGACGTCTGTCCGCGATCGTCTCACTCCTCGTCAATCTGTCTCGAATACCGGGACGGCTGTCGAGATGGGGAGCGATCCGGTCAAGTCGGTCCACTGAATCAACCTCACAGTCAACACAATCAGCCCGGTCAACCCGACCGGTCCGGTCAATCGAGAGGCCCCCACCGATGCGTCAACCGTCCGTCATAGCCCGCCGCGTGGCCGCGGCGTCCGTCAGCCTGGTCGTGGCAGCGGGTGTCGCCGCCTGCGGGCCGGATGACAACGACGCCAAGGGCTCCTCCGGCGCCGACGCCACGCCCCACAAGGGCGGCACCCTCTCGGTGCTCAACGCCAACCCCCAGAAGAACCTGGACCCGGCGCGCCTCTACACCTCCGGCGGCGGCAACGTGCCGTCCCTCCTCTTCCGCACGCTCACCACCCGCAACCGCGAGAACGGCGCCGAGGGTGCGAAGGTCGTCCCCGACCTCGCCACCGACACCGGCCGCCCCAACAAGGACGCGACCGTGTGGACGTACACCCTCAAGGAGGGACTCAAGTACGAGGACGGGACCGCGATCACGACCGCCGACATCAAGTACGGCATCGAGCGCTCCTTCGCGCCCGAGCTGTCCGGCGGCGCCCCCTACCTGCGGGACTGGCTGGTCGGCGCCGCGGACTACCAGGGCCCCTACAAGGACCCCAAGGGCCTCGCGGCGATCGAGACGCCGGACGCGCGGACCATCGTCTTCCACCTGAACAAGCCCGAGGGCGAGTTCCCCTTCCTGGCGACGCAGACGCAGTTCGCGCCGGTCCCCAAGGCCAAGGACACCGGCACCAAGTACGTCGAGCACCCCGTCTCGTCCGGGCCCTACAAGGTCGTCACGAACGAGAACAACGGCGAGCACGTCGTCCTGGACCGCAACCCCAACTGGTCGGCCGCGACGGACGCCGAGCGCAAGGCGTACCCGGACAAGATCGACGTACGCTCCGGCCTCGACTCCGCGGTGATCAACCAGCGGCTGTCCGCGTCCCAAGGGGCGGACGCCGCCGCGGTCACCACGGACACCAACCTCGGCCCGGCCGAGCTGGCGAAGGTGACCGGCGACAAGAACCTCGCCGCGCGCGTGGGCACCGGTCACTTCGGCTACACGAACTACATCGCCTTCAACCCGAAGGTGAAGCCGTTCGACGACCCGAAGGTGCGCCAGGCGATCTCCTACGCCGTCGACCGCTCCTCCGTGGTCAACGCGGCCGGCGGCTCCGCGCTCGCCGAGCCCGCCACCACCTACCTGCCGAACCAGAAGTCCTTCGGCTACACGCCGTACGACCTCTTCCCGGCCGGGGCGACGGGCAACGCCGCCAAGGCGAAGGAACTGCTGAAGGAGGCGGGCCACCCGAACGGGCTGACCGTCACGCTGACGCATTCCAACGACAAGAACTTCGAGACCAGCCCCGAGATCGCGACCGCGATCCAGGACGCGCTCAAGAAGGCCGGCATCACCGTCAAGCTCCAGGGACTTGAGGACAACGACTACTCCGACACGGTCCAGAACGTGAAGACCGAGCCGGGCTTCTTCCTCGCCCACTGGGGTGCCGACTGGCCCTCCGGCGGTCCCTTCCTCGCCCCGATCTTCGACGGCCGCCAGATCGTCAAGGACGGCGCGAACTTCAACTCCGCCCAGCTGAACGACAAGTCGGTCAACGACGAGATCGACGCGATCAACAAGCTGACCGACCTGAACGCCGCCGCCAAGCGCTGGGGCGCCCTCGACAAGAAGATCGGCGAGCAGGCGCTGACCGTCCCGCTGTTCCACCCCGTCTACAAGCGGCTCTACGGCAAGGACATCAGGAACGTCGTGATCAGTGACTGGACGGGTGTCCTGGACATCTCGCAGGTCGCGGTCAAGTAGTCGATACACACACTCAATGACGATCAAGCAATCAACATGAGTCAGGCACTCCACGCCACCCAGGCCCCCGGGACGGACACTGCCGCCCCGGGGGTTTCGGGTGCCCGTCAGTTCTGGCGGCGGCTGCGCGCGCAGCGTGCCGCCATGGTCGCGGCGTCCGTCGTCGCCCTGCTGGTCCTGGTCGCGCTCGCCGCGCCCCTCCTCACCGCCCTGGAGGGCCAGGACCCCACCACCTACCACCCCGACCTGGTCGACTCGGCGCGCGGCGGCGTGCCCATCGGCTCCTTCGGCGGCGTCAGCGCCGACCACTGGTTCGGCGTCGAACCGCAGACCGGCCGCGACCTGTTCGCCCGCCTCGTCTACGGCGCCCGCGTCTCCCTCGGCGTCGCGCTCGCGGCGACCGTCGTCCAGGTCGTCCTCGGTGTCGTCGTCGGCGTCACGGCCGCGCTCGGCAACCGATGGGTTGATCAACTGTTGAGCCGGATCACGGACATCATCGTCGCGATGCCGCTGATCATCATGGCGCTGGCGCTGCTGGCCGTCGTCCCCGAGAGCTTCCCGCGCCCGGTGCTCGTCTCGCTCGTCATCGGGTTCGTCGCCTGGGGCACGATCGGGAAGATCGCCCGCGCGCAGACGCTCAGCCTGAAGGAGCGCGACTACGTCGCCGCCGCCCGGCTCAGCGGCTGGAGCACCTGGCGCATCGCGCACCGCGAACTCCTCCCCGGGCTCGCCGCGCCGGTCATCACGTACGCCGCGCTGATGGCGCCCGCCAACATCGCCATCGAGGCCGCCCTGTCGTTCCTCGGCGTCGGCGTCAAGCCGCCCACCCCCTCCTGGGGACAGATGCTCACCTCCGCCAACGTCTGGTACCAGACCGCCCCGCAGTACCTGCTGCTGCCCGCGGGCGCCCTGTTCGTCACGGTGCTGGCCCTCATGGTCCTCGCCGACGGCGTCCGCACCGCCCTCGACCCGCGCGCGGCATCGCGCCTGCGCGTCGGGACGGGCCGCAAGCAGGAGGCGAAGGCCGAGAGCGCCGAGGGGGCCGCGCAGTGAACGGCCTCATCGGATTCCTCCTGCGCCGCGCGGTCGGCGTCGTCCTCACGCTGATCGCCCTCTCGGCGCTCATCTACGTGGTCTTCTACGTCACCCCCGGCAACGTCGCCCAGATCACCTGCGGCCCGCGCTGCTCGCCGGAACAGGTCCGCCAGGTCGCCGAGCAGCTCAAGCTCGACGACCCGCTGTACCTGCGCTACTGGGACTTCCTCCAGGGCATCGTCGTCGGCCACGACTACTCGACCGGCACCTCCGTCGAGCACTGCTCGGCGCCCTGCCTCGGCATGTCGTACCAGACCGGCCAGCAGGTCACCGAGACGATCCTCGGCAAGCTCCCGGTCAGCCTGTCGCTGGTGTTCGGCGCGATGGTGCTGTGGCTGATCCTGGGCGTCGGCACGGGCGTGCTGTCGGTGTGGCGGCGCGGCCGGTTCACCGAGCGCGCGCTGACCGGCGTCACCCTCGCCGGGATCGCCATGCCGGTCTTCGTCATCGGCCTCCTGCTGATGATCGTCGTCTGCGGACAGCTCGAACTGCTGCCGTTCCCGCAGTACGTCAATTTCTCCGACGACCCCGAACAGTGGGCCTGGAACCTCCTCCTGCCGTGGCTCACCCTCGCGCTCGCGGAGGCGGCCTACTTCGCGCGCCTGACGCGTACGTCGATGCTGGAGACGCTCGCCGAGGACCACATCCGCACGTTCCGCGCGTACGGCGTCGGCGAGCGGGCGGTCATCGGACGGCACGCCCTGCGCGGCGCGCTCGCGCCGGTCATCGCCCTCAACGCCAACGACTTCGGCAGCGCGGTGGGCGGCGCGGTGCTCATCGAGACGCTGTTCGGGCTGCCCGGCATCGGCCAGGAGCTGGTCCACGCGGTCAGCGTCGTCGACCTCCCGGTCGTCGTCGGCATGGTCCTGGTCATCGGGTTCTTCGTGGTCCTCGCCAACGCCGTCGCGGACGTCCTGTACGCGGTGGCCGACCGACGGGTGGTGCTCGCGTGAGCCTCGTGGAAGTCAGCGACCTCACGGTCGAGTTCGGCGCCCTGAAGGCCGTCGACGGCCTCTCCTTCACCCTCCAGGAGGGCGCTGCGCTCGCTCTGGTCGGCGAATCGGGCTCCGGCAAGTCCACGGTCGCCTCGGCGCTCCTGGGCCTGCACAGGGGCACTGGAGCGCGTGTGGGCGGCTCCGTGACCGTCGCCGGGACGGCCGTCCAGGACGCCTCGGACGACGAGCTGCGCCGGCTGCGCGGCGGGAAGGCGGCGATGGTCTTCCAGGACCCGCTGTCGTCCCTGGACCCGTACTACGCGATCGGCGACCAGATCGCCGAGGTGTACCGCGTGCACACGCGTGCGACGAAGCGTGCCGCACGCGCGCGTGCGGTCGAGGTCCTCGAACACGTCGGCATCCCCGACGCGGCCCGCCGGTCGCGGTCGCGCCCGCACGAGTTCAGCGGCGGCATGCGCCAGCGCGCGCTCATCGCGATGGCCCTCGCCTGCGAACCGGACCTGCTGATCGCCGACGAGCCCACCACGGCCCTCGACGTCACCGTCCAGGCGCAGATCCTCGACCTGCTGCACACGCTGCGCGAGGAGACCGGCATGGGCCTCCTGCTGGTCACCCACGACGTCGGCGTGGCCGCCGAGAGCGTCGACGACGTCCTCGTCATGCGCCACGGCAGGCTCGTCGAGCACGGCACCATCGGCGACGTCCTCGGCGCCCCGAAGGACGCGTACACGCGCGAGCTGCTCGGCGCCGTCCCGCGCGTGGACGCGCGCCGCACGGTCTCCGGGGCGACCGACGACGTCGTCCTCGAAGCCACCGGCCTCAGGCGCGAGTTCGGGCGCGGCAAGAAGGCGTTCACCGCCGTCGACGACGTCTCCCTGACCGTCCGCCGGGGCGAGACCCTCGGCGTCGTCGGCGAGAGCGGCAGCGGCAAGACCACCCTGGGACGCATGCTGGTGGGCCTCCTGAAGCCCACCGCCGGCGAGATCCGCTTCGACGGACACGCGCACACGCGCGTGGACCCCGTCGTCCAGATGGTCTTCCAGGACCCCGTCTCCTCCCTCAACCCCCGCCGCACCGTGGGCGAGTCGATCGCCGACCCCCTGCGCGCGCGAGGCGAGAGGGACGAGAAGGCCATCCGCGCGCGGGTGACGGAACTCCTGGAGCGCGTCGGCCTCGAAGCGGGCCACTACGACCGCTACCCGCACGAGTTCAGTGGCGGCCAGCGCCAGCGCGTCGGCATCGCCCGCGCGCTGGCCGCCGACCCGCGCGTGATCGTCTGCGACGAACCCGTGTCGGCGCTCGACGTCACCACGCAGGCGCAGGTCGTCGCCCTCCTGGGCGAGCTCCAGCGCGAACTGGGCCTCGCGCTCGTCTTCGTCGCCCACGACCTCGCCGTCGTCCGCCAGGTCAGCGACCGGGTGGCCGTCATGCGACAGGGCCGGATCGTCGAGGAGGGGCCCGCCGACGAGGTGTACGACTCGCCGCGCGAGGACTACACGAAACAGCTCCTGGCGGCCGTACCGGCGCTCGATCCGGGTGTCGCCGCGCGCAGGCGCGCCGAACGGCGGGAGCTGGCGGCGGCCTGAGCCGACAGAGCGCCCCAGGGTGTCCCCCTGGGGCGCTTTCATGTGATTTTCGGCCCGCCGGTCGGTGACCGTGTGATCCCTTAGCGCGACAGAACGCGACCCGCACGGGAAAGTTACGACCGTTCACCCCTTTTGGTGGTGCGACGGACAACCGTCCGCCGCATCACCGCCTTGTCCGCATACGTTCTTCCCGCTGTGAGCCGTCGGGTCAACGACGGCTCCCTGAACGGGAGATCGGGGGTGCGCTCGTGCGCATCGGACTGCTGACGGAGGGTGGCCGGCCGCATCTGGGCGGTGACGCCGGACTCTGGTGCGACCGGCTCGTGCGCGGGCTCGGGCAGCACGAGTTCGCCGTCTACACGCTCCACCCCGACGACCCCCGCGACGACGGCGTCCTCCACGGCCGCCGCGCACGCGGGCGCTTCCTGGACGCGTACGGCGAACTGGCCGCGGCCATCTGCTCCGCGTCCCCCTCCACCGCTGAGGCGGACCGTTTCGGCAACGCGCTGTACACACTCGCCGAACTCGCCCGCGACGAAGGCGGCCTGCCCGGCGCACTCCGCTCCGAACGGGCCGTACGCACCCTGGAACGCGCCTGTCGCGCGCCGGGCGCCCGCCCCGCCGCCCACGCGGCCCGCGTCCCCGACCTACTCGCCGTCACGGACGGCCTGGAACGGGCCCTGAGGCCCCTGTCGCTGCCCTGGTACGACGAGGACGCCCTCGGGGCCGTCGACCTCTGCCACGCGACCTCAGGCGGCGTCGTGGCCCTTCCCGGCCTCCTCGCCGGGCACTTCTATGGGGTGCCGCTCGTTGTGACGGAGTACGGGGTGCGGTTGCGGACGCAGTATCTGGAGAACACCGGGAGCGCGGGGAGCCCGGCAGGGAACGGGGGTTTCGAGGGCGGCGCGTACGGCGACGGCGCGCGCGGTGGGGGCGACGCGGGCGCCGGGGACGCGGTCGGCCTCGGGGGTGCCGCCCCTGTACGGGCCCTGCTCGCGGCCTTCCACGGGCGGCTCGCCGCCGAGGTGTACCGGGGGGCGGCGCGGATCACGCCCGGCAACGCGCACGCGCGCCGCTGGCAGGAACGGTGCGGCGCCGACCCGGCCAAGCTGCGCACCGTCCACCCCGGGCTCGACGCCCGCCCCTTCGCCGAGGTCGGCGAGGCGCCGGACACCGCCGACCCGCGCACCCTCGTATGGGTCGGCCGGATCGAGCCCGCCAAGGACCTGGTCTCCCTCCTGCACGCCTTCGCCGAGATCCGCAGGCAGGAGCCCGGCACCCGGCTGCGCGTCGTCGGCACGCCCGCCGACGCCGAGGGCGCCGCCTACCTCGGCCACTGCCGCGCGCTGGCCGCCCAGCTCTTCCCCGACGAGGCCCCCGGCTCCTACGCCGTCGGCGACAACCCCGTCTCCTTCGAGGAACCCGGCGGACCCGAACTCCCCGGCGCCGCCGAGGCGTACGCGGCGGGCTCCGTCGTCGTCCTCTCCAGCGTCGTCGAAGGGTTCCCCGACGGGCTCGTCGAGGCCATGCTCTGCGGGCGCGCCACCGTCTCCACCGACGTCGGCGCCGTCGTCGAGGCGATAGGCGGCACCGGGCTCGTCGTCCCGCCGCGCAATCCGCGGGCGCTCGCGGAGGCGTGCGTGGCGCTCGGGGTCGCGCGCTGGAGCTGTTCACCGTCGAGCAGAACGTCGCCGCGTTCGACGCGATCTATCTGGACGTCGTGTCCCGGTGCCCCGTCCGGCGTGTCGTGGTCGGTGAGGACGGGGAGCCGATGCCGTTCGGGATGCCCGCGGAGGCGCATCTGGCGGGGCGGTGGGCAGGGCGCCGGGCGCCGGGG
>NZ_LIRL01000708.1 GCF_001419795.1 Streptomyces niveiscabiei | reverse complement strand
GGGTGGAGCGGGGCGCGGACGGCGGGGCTGCTCGCTGCGGTCGTCGTGGCGGGTGCGCTGAGCGCCGCCGCCTGGTTCCACCGGGGTCGCGGCGGGGCGCTCGCGCCGGTCATAGGGGAGGACAACCGGCTGTCCACCTCCCGTGTCGTCGCCGGGAGTTGGGTGCTGGTCGTCGCGTACTCGGTGCTCGTGCTGGTGGGGGAGCTGGCCGGGGCGTCCGGGGCCGGTGAGCGGGACGCGTTGATCGACGGGCTCGATCTCGCGCGGGGCGCGGGCGTGGTGACCGTGCTCGCCGTCGTCTGCGGAATCGCCGTGCTGGTCAGGCGAGTTGTGGGGGTGCGGGTGCTGGCGCAGCGGTTGCAGAAGGTGCGGGCGCACCGGCCGCGCGCCGCCGATCTGCTGACCGACGACTCGGGGCGCGGGGCGTTCGCCGACATCCAGTACGTCGTGATCAGCGGGGTCGCCCTCGTGTTCACCTGCGTGCGGCTCGCCCGGCGGCCCGATCAACTGCCCGATCTGCCCTGGGGGTTGGCGCTGGTGGTGCTCGTGTCGGCGGGGACCTACCTCGCCGGGAAGTACGCCGAGGGCGGGCGGCCGGTGATCCTGTCCGTCGTCCGGTCCCGGGAGGCCGGTGACCTCGACGGGCCCATCCGCACCGGGGACGACATCGAGATCCGGGGCGCCGGATTCGTACCGCCCGGGGCGCAGAGCGCCGACCGGCTCGCCCGGATGGTCGTACGGGTGGGGGCCGTGCATGTGCACGTGCCGCTGGTGCCCGTCGTCGGGGGGTTCAGCAATCCGACCGACGCCGTGCTGACCGTGCCGGTGCCCGCCGAGGTGGAGCCCGGGCGGGTGGAGGTGCAGGTCGTGACCGCCGCCGGGGTGGAGACCGGGCGGTACGCGATCGACGTCGCCGAATAGCGCCCGCTGTCGCTTTGCTGTCAGTAACGGCCGACGGTGAGCCGTGGGCACCGGGCATCCGTATCGTCTGGTGAGGGGTGCACGGTGTGGTGGACGAGAGGCGGCGACGGCAATGGCTCACGGGATGCGTACGGATACCTACCCTTCCTCGGTCGGCGGCGGCGGGCAGGGCTGGCGTGACGTGGCGACGCGGTACGCGCTCGTACCGCTGCGGATCTTCCTCGGCGTGACGTTCATCTACGCCGGGCTCGACAAGCTCACCGACAGCGCGTTCATGAAGGACTCCGGCGCCGGGTCCCTCGGCGACACCATGCGCGCCGTACGGGACTCCTCGGCGATCCCCGCCCTCGTCGACCTGGCGCTGAAGAGCCCCGTCGGGTTCGGGTACGCCATCGCGCTCGGCGAACTCGCCGTCGGGATCGGCGCGTTGCTCGGGCTGCTGACGCGGATCGCCGCCCTCGGCGGACTGCTCATCTCGCTCAGCCTGTGGCTGACGGTCAGCTGGGCCTCGGACCCGTACTACTACGGCAACGACCTGCCCTACATGATGGCCTGGTTGCCGCTGGTGCTCGCCGGGGCGTCGGTGATGTCGGTCGACGCGCTGCTCAAGGAACGCCGACGGGCCTCCAGGGGCCTCTAGGGGGCCGGTTCCGCGGGAGCGCCGGGTCGTCGGGCCCGGCGCTTGCGTACCGTACGGGCCGTCGCCCCCGCCACGCCCGCGACCGCCAGGCCGAACATGACCAGCGGGAACATCGCGAACCACGGTGTCTCCCACAGGCCCCCGGCGTCGCCCGCGTAGAGCGCGCCCGCGAGGGTGAGGAAGAGGCCCGCGAACAGGCGGCCGGGGCGGAACTCATGACGCGGCACGGGACACCTCCAGCTGGCCGAGGCCCACGTGGACGTCGAGGTCCAGGGTGCCGGACGGGATCGTACCGGCGGGCGGCGTGAGGGTGAGGTCCTGGTGGCGTCCCGGCTGCACGTCCACGTCCTCCTTCTTGTCGTCCGGCAGTTGGATGTCCCCGAGACCCACCTCGGCGCTGAGCCGTACGGTCGTGCCCTGCGGGACGATCACGTGCAGCTTGCCCAGGCCCACGGTGACCTCGGTGGCGGCGGTGGAGCCCTTCGGCAGCGCCAGGGCCGTCAGGTCGAGGGTGCCCTTGCCCGTGCCGAGGTCGTACGAGCTCTGGAGCTGCGTGGCGGTCACCGGGCTCCAGGTCCGGTCCAGCCACTGCGTGGTGATGTTCTTCGGTACGGCCGCCGTCGCGGCGAGCAGGCCCGCCGTGACCAGGGCCAGGAAGAAGGAGCCCGCGCCCGTGCGGCCCAGGAACGAACTCACCGCGATGCCGAGGCCCAGCACGATCAGGGCCGCCGCCAGGCCCGCCTGGAGGGTCGTGCCCAGGGGGTGGTCGTCCCAGGTCAGGCGGGTGGTCAGGCCACCGGCGACCAGCGCGAGGAAGAACAGCCGGCCGCCGATCCAGCGGGGGCCGCGCCGGAGCTGGGCCGCCGTCGCGTGATGCCGGGGCTGATGGCGGTGCAGGGTGTGCAGGGAGTGCAGGCCGGGCCAGGAGAACGCGGGCGGGGTGGCGTCGGCGGGCTCGCTCGGGCCCCACAGGTAGCCGGTGCCCCCGTTGTGCGTGCCGTCCTTCACGATCGGGTCGCGCCACCAGGACGGCAGCGTCGCCGTGATCGGCGGGGCCTGCGGTTCCGGCGGGGCGTCGGCGGTGGCCTGCGCGGTCAGGGGGGCCGGGTCCGAGGTGTCGCGGTGCCGCGACCAGTAGCCCGCGCCCGCGAGGAACAGCGACAGGATCGCCGCGAACGTCAGGACGTCCCCGTTGCCCAGCATCGACAGGAAGATGCCGCAGCCGACCAGGGCGAACAGCACGGCGGCGAGCGCCTGCCCGTCGACCCGGCCCGTCAGCAGCCGGCGTACCTCGTTCTCGTCGTCGTCCGCGTACGGGACGAAGAGCCAGGCGAAGCCGTAGAAGATGAGGCCGACGCCGCCCGTCGCCGACAGCACGGCCAGGGTGATCCGGAAGATCACCGGGTCCATGTCGCACTGCCGCCCGAGGCCCGCGCAGACACCGGCGATGAGCTTGTGATCACGGTCGCGACGGAAGGCGAGGGGGGCGAGCGGGGCGGGCTTCTCTGCGGTGGTGGTGCCGGTGGCTTCGGGCGAGGCTGCGGCTCCCCCCGGGTTCGCGGCGGGTTCGTGATCGGCCATGGGTCCATGGTGGCGGGTCCGAGGGGGGTATGGGAGCCGGGAGGACCCTGGTCGGACCCTGATATCGGGCCCGGGGCGAGGCGGGGGGATCAGGGG
>NZ_LIRL01000707.1 GCF_001419795.1 Streptomyces niveiscabiei | reverse complement strand
GGAGAGGGCCGCGAGGTCGGCGCGGGACCAGGGGGTGTCCGGGGCGTTCACGCGGACGTGGATCCGGTGGGCGTGGGGGTCCGAGAGGCGTTCCGCTGTCGCCGCCCGGGCGTACTCCTTGCGGTCGGGGGAGACCGCGTCCTCCAGGTCGATGATCACCACGTCGGCGCCTGCGGCGAGGGCCTTGGTGACCACCTCGGGGCGGTCGCCGGGGACGTAGAGCCAGGTCAGGGGGAACGTTCTCATACGGCGCCCTGTTCGCGGAGGGCGGCCGACTCCTGGGCGGTCAGGCCGAGTTCGCGGAGGATCTCGTCCGTGTCGGCGCCGTGCGCGCGGCCGGTCCAGCGGATCGCGCCGGGGGTGGCGGAGAGGCGGAAGAGGACGTTCTGCATGAGGAGGGGGCCGAGGTCGGGGTCGTCGACGCGGGTCAGGGTGCCCAGCGCCTCGTACTGGGGATCGTGGACCACGTCCCGGACGTCCTGGACCGGGGCGATCGCCGCCTCCGCCTTCTCGAAGGCCGGGAGGACCTCGTCGCGGGGGCGGGCCGCGATCCACTGGGCCACCGCCTCGTCCAGCACGTCGGCGTGGGCGGCCCGCCCGGCGCCCGTCGCGAACCAGGGTTCGGTGATCAGGTCGGGGCGGCCGACCAGGCGCATCACGCGTTCGGCGACGGACTGCGCGGAGGTGGAGACGGCGACCCAGGTGCCGTCGGCCGTGCGGTACGTGTTGCGGGGGGCGTTGTTCGCGGAGCGGTTGCCGGTGCGCCGCTGGACGTGGCCGAGCTGGTCGTACCAGGTCGGCTGCGGGCCCAGGACCGTGAGGATCGGCTCGATGATCGCCATGTCCACGACCTGGCCCTCGCCGGTGCGCTCGCGCGCGGACAGGGCCGTCATGACCGCGTACGCCGTCGCCAGGCCCGCGATGGAGTCGGCGAGGCCGAACGGCGGGAGCGTCGGAGGCCCGTCCGGCTCGCCGGTGACGGCGGCGAAACCGCTCAGCGCCTCCGCGAGGGTGCCGAAGCCGGGGCGGTGCGAGGCGGGGCCGAACTGGCCGAACGCGGTGACGCGCGTGAGGACCAACCGGGGGTTCACGGCGCGGAGTTCGTCCCAGCCGAGGTCCCACCGCTCCAGGGTGCCGGGGCGGAAGTTCTCGATGATCACGTCCGCGGTCTCCGCGAGGCGCAGGAGCGTGGAACGGCCGCCCGGCGTCGAGAGGTTCAGGGTCATCGTGCGCTTGCCCCGGCCCAGGACCTTCCACCACAGGCCGACGCCGTTCTTCGACGGGCCGTGGCCCCGGGACGGGTCCGGCTTCGCCGGGTGCTCGACCTTGACGACCTCCGCGCCGAAGTCACCCAGCAGGGTGGCGGCGAGCGGGCCCGCGAACAGGGTGGCCAGGTCCAGGACCCGCAGGCCCTGCAAGGGAGTTGCTGTCATCGGGTGTAGCGCTCCTCGATCTCCTGGCGGTACGGCATCGACGCGGACGCGCCCGGGCGTTCCACCGACAGGGACGCCGCCGCCGTCGCCCAGCGCAGGGACTCGGGCAGGGGGCGTTCCTCGCCGAGGGCTGTCGCCAGGGCCCCGACGAAGGTGTCCTTGGCGCCCGTCGTGTCGACGGGGGTCGTCGGCGGGGCCGGGACCGCGAGGGGGTCGGCGCCCCGGGAGACGTACAGGACCCCTGCCGCGCCCAGCGTGACGATCACCTCCGGGACGTGCGTGAGGAGATGGCGGGCCGCCTCCACCGGGTCCGTGCGGTCGGTGAGGGTGATCGCCTCGTACTCGCCCGCCACCAACAGGTCGGTGTTCGCGAGGAGTTCGGGCGGCAGGGGGCGGGCCGGGGACGGGGTGAGGACCGTGCGGACGCCGTGGGCTCTCGCCGCCCGCGCTCCCGCGATCACCGCCGGGAGCGGGATCTCCAGCTGGAGCAGCAGCGTGTCCGCCGACGCGATCAACGTCTCGTCGCCGGGGGCCAGATGGTCCACCGTGCCGTTCGCGCCCGGGATCACGACGATCGCGCTGCCGCCGTCCGCGTCCACGACGATGTGGGCCGTGCCGGACGCCGTGTCCATCGTGCGGATGTGGTCCGTGTTCACGCCCGCCGTGTCCAGCGCGGTGCGCAGGCGCGGGCCGTGGGCGTCCGTGCCCACCGCGCCGATCATCGAGACCGTCGCGCCCGCTCTCGACGCGGCGATCGCCTGGTTCGCGCCCTTCCCGCCGGGGGTGGTGCGCAGGTCCCGGCCCGTCACCGTCTCGCCGGGGCGTGGGGGGTGGTCCACGTACGTGACCAGGTCCATGTTCGTGCTGCCCAGTACGACGATGTGGGTCATGGGCGGGCTGCCTCCACGTGCGTGAGGTGGGCGAGGGTGTCGAAGCCGGTGCCGTCGAAGTCGGCGATCGTCGTGGACAGGCGGTTCTTCAGCGGCGCCGTCCAGTGGGGCGGGGGTGGGCCGGTGAGGAGGGCCGCGATGCTGCCCGCTGTCGCGCCGTTCGAGTCCGTGTCCCAACCTCCCGATACCGTGCGGCAGATGGACGCGGTGAAGTCGCCGTCCGCGTGGGTCAGGGCGGCTGCGATCAGTGCGGTGTTCGGGATCGCGTGGACCCAGTGGTAGTGGCCGTGGGTGGCGTGCAGTTCGTCCACGATCCTGTCGAAGTCCCGTTCTGTTCTGGCCAGTTGGATTGCTTCCTCAACTGCCTTGTGCAGGCGGGAGGTTGGGGGGATCAGCGTCAGGGCTGTGGCTAGGCAGGCGTGGATGTCCTGGGTGCCTGTTGCCGCCGTCGCGATCGTCGCCGCGATGTACATCGCCGCGTAGACGCCGTTCGCCGTGTGTGTCAACGTGGCGTCTCTGTACGCCTGTTCTGCCGCCGCGGCCGGGTTTCCCGGGTTCGTCCAGCCGTGGACGTCCGCGCGGATCAGTGCGCCGATCCACTCCCTGAACGGGTTGTTGTGGTGGGCCGTTCTCGGTGGGTCGATGCCGGTGAGGAGGTTGCGGTACGCGATTCGCTCCGCCGTGAACGTTCGGCCCGCCGGGAGTTCGTCCAGCCAGAGTCTCGCCACGTCCTCCGTCGTGAAGTTTCTGCCGTGGCGCTGGAGGAGGAGCAGGTTCAGGAGGGGGTAGTTCAGGTCGTCGTCCTCCGGCATGCCGTCGATGTTCTCGGCGAGGGAGGTCGTGGCCGAGCGGCGGTTCCAAGGGTGTTCGGCCAGGAGGGAGTTGGGGACGCCCTTCGCTGTGAAGTAGGTGTTCAGGGGCCAGTTGCCGGTGGATTTCGCGAGGGCTCGGATGGCGTGGAGGGGGAGTTTCTCGACGGGTTTGCCGAGGAGGCAGCCGACGGCTCTGCCTAGCCAGGCGGATTCGAAGGTTTGGGGGGTGGGGGTGTTTTGTCGAGTGCCGGTTGCGTCTTGGATTGCGGGCCAAGTTGCGGGTTCTGCTGTTGCCAGCTTGCTTGGCCGGGCTGCCAGTTCCGTCAGGAGCGTTGTCGCCAAGTCGCGTAGGTGGTGCGGTGGTTGGGTGGGGGAGGCTCCTGCTCTTTCGGGGGCCTCTCTGCCGCCTGCTTGGTGCCAGCGGGTTGCGATGTCGCTTGCTTCTCTGCCGTCTTCCCTTGCCTGGCGGAGTTCGTGGCCCAGGAGGTCCTCCGGCTGGAGCCAGGTCAGGCGGAGCACAGGTGCGCTCCCAGGGCTGTGAACGCTGATTCGTGGGTGCGGCGGCGGGCCACGTCCTTGGCGAAGATTTCCCGGGCCACCTCCGTGAGGGTGGCCGCCGGGTGCCAGAGGTCCAGCTTGCTTGCCGCTGCCACCTCGCTGGACCAGTCGGTCGGGGGTGCTGAGCCCAGGGCGCCTGCCAGGGCGCCGGTCATTGTCGCGATCGAGTCGCAGTCCCTGCCGTAGTTGACGGCGCCCAGGACCGCCGGCTCGTAGGTGCCGTTCGTGATCAGCAGCATGGCCAGGGCGATGGGGAGTTCCTCGATCGCGTGGAGGCGGGAGGGGCGGCGGGCGTTCAGGGAGGGGGTGCGGTAGTCGGGGCCCACCGTGTCGTAGGGGGCGATGGCTTCCCGTAGGGGGAGCAGGGCTGATTCCGGGTCCGTGTAGTGGGTTGCCGTCTCCGCTACCTTCTCGATCGCCGTTCTCGTGCCGTCCTTCGCCAGGGCCAGGCAGGTGGTGATGATCGAGGTGGGGGTCGCGTCGGGGGTGCACGCCGCCGATACCGCCGCCGCGAAGACTCCCGCCGCTTCGCGGCCGTACGAGGACTGGTGGGCGCCTGCGATGTCCAGGGCCTCGGCGTACGCGGCTTGGGGGTTGGCCGCGTTGATCAGGCCGACCGGGGCCATGTACATCGCGGCGCCGCAGTTGACGATGTTGCCCACGCCGGCTTCCCGGGGGTCGGCGTGGGCGTAGTGGAGGCGGGTGGCGAGCCACTTCTCCGCGAGGAAGAGGCGGTGCAGGAGGAGGGTCTCCGCTTCCAGTTCCGGGATCCAGCGGGGGGTTGTCATCAGGTCCGGGACCAGGTGGTCGGCGATCGCGTACGCGTCCAGGTGGTCGCGGACCTTCGCGTAGACCCTGATCAGCGCGTGCGTCATCAGGGTGTCGTCCGTGATGTGGCCATTTCCCTTGTGGTACGGGGCGATCGGGCGGGCCGTGCGCCAGTCGTCGCCGTTCCAGGGGCCCACGATGCCGGTGACTCTGCCGCCGTGGCGGGCGAGGATCTGGGCGGGGGAGTAGCCCTCCACGGGGCCGCCGAGTGCGTCGCCCACCGCCGCGCCGACCAGGGCGGCGGTGATGCGGTCCTCCAGGGATGTTTGGGGGGTTTTGTCTGGCATGAGGTGAATCATGCTCCTGTTGGGGGCGGTTGTGCGGCTTCCAGGAGTTCGGCGAGTTCCAGGAGGTCGGTGCCGGTGAGGCGGGGGAGGGTGCAGCCGGAGAGTGTGCGGGAGGTTGTGCGCCAGGTGTCGGGGATCGCCGCGGCGCCGCCGATCGCGCCGGTCAGGGCACCGGTTAGGGCTGGGGTGGAGTCGGCGACCCGGGAGAGGCAGGTTGCTGCGGGGATTGCCTCGGCGATACGGCCGTTCGCGGCTAGGGAGATCGCGAGGGTTACTGGGACTGTCTCCGCCGCTGCGATGCCGTAGCTGTAGACGTGGTCCACGATCTGGTGCTCCAGCAGGGGGATCAGGGCGAACGTCGAGTCCGTTGATTCCGCCAGGTGCAGGGCGTGGCGGGCGTTTCTGCCGATCTCTGTTTCTGGGGGGAGTTGGGTCAGGGCTGCTTCTACGCAGGCTTCGATCGGTTCGCCCGTCAGGGCCAAGGAGATTGCCGCTGCCATGGCCCTTGCGCCGTGTACTCCGTCGCCGTCCTGGGTGTAGCGGGCGTCGAACTCCGCTAGGTCCGCTGCTCGTTCCGGGTTTCCCGGGTGGGTTGTGGCCAGGACGCAGGCTCTTACGCAGGCCGCGTCGTCGAAGTAGTGGGGGTTGTCGTGGCCCGTTGCCGGGGGGCGTAGGCCTGCTGCGAGGTTTGTCAGGCCGGCTCTTACCGAGATGCGGGCGCGGAGGGGGAGTACCGCTGATTCGATCTCCGGGGCCCTTGTTGTCGCCGCGGCTACCTCTGCCGCGAGGGACGTCCAGGTCAGGTCGATCGCCGTTCTTGTGCGGTGGTCTCTGCTCAGGTCGTTCAGGGTGGTGGGGTCCGTGGTGCGCAGGAGGGTCTGGGCGGTCAGGGCTGCCCATTCCGCGTCGTCCGAGGGGCCCAGGTGGAGGGGGGCCGGGGGTTGGTTCAGGGC
>NZ_LIRL01000706.1 GCF_001419795.1 Streptomyces niveiscabiei | reverse complement strand
CTCACCGCCGGCCGCCCCCTCCCCGGCCTCGACACCAGAACATCCGCCGTCCGCACAGCAATCGGCATCTCCGGAGACGGCCACCACGTCCACCTCTTCGCCCTGGACGGCGCAACGGCATACCGCACAGGCCTGACGGTGGCAGAACTGGCCCAGGCACTACGGAAGTTGGGGGCGACGGAGGGCTTCAGCCTGGACGGGGGCGGGTCGACGACGCTGGTGGCGAGACAGCCGGGAGCGAGCCGTACGACGGCCCTCAATCACCCCTCAGGAGGAGCCGAACGCCCGGTCCCCAACGGAATCGGGGTCTTCGAGCACTAGAGATCGTTAAGTTGGTCAGGCTGGTCCGTAGACAGCGCTGTCCGCCTTGGTGATCAGTGCCCAGTACCGGTCGCCGTAGGACCAGTGCCACCACTCGGTGGGGTAGTTGACGAAGCCCGCGCTGCTCATGGCACGGGCCAGGAGTTCGCGATTGCCGCGTGCCTGGCTCGACAGTCCTGAGGCGTTCATCGGACAGAACTGCTCGTCTCCGGTGCGGTGGCCGTTCACGGCACCGCCCATGTCCAGCTCATGGCCATCGCCGTCGAAGAGCGTCAGGTCGAGGGCAGCGCCGGCACAGTGTGGCGCCACCTCGACCGGGGAGACGAAGGCGCTGGTCCGGTGCCGCAGGTCCGCAGGGTCGGTGACGCCTGAGCGGCGTAGGCGGTCTTCGTGGAGGGCGAACCGCCGCGCCTGCTCGGTGCTGCTGCGATGACCTTCTATGACGAGGAATCTGACACCGGCGGGAAGCTGTGCCGACGCCGAGCGCAGACGTTCAAGGACTCCGAGCCTGACCCGGCCGTATGCTCCTGCCTCGTCTCGCTCCCGGGGGTCCAGTGCGATCTCCGGGGCCGAGGCGATCTCCACGAGGGGCTCGCCGCAGTCCTGCACCGGGATATTGATCACCTGGGAGTCACTCAGCAAGATCATGGAACCTGAGCCTACGACGACCGCCCGCTGCTGTGCGCGATGCACGCCACGTCGATCCGGTCGGCCAGCTTGGCCAGTTCGATCGTCAGGTCGGCCACCGTCTCCTCGTCCCACCCCGACTCCCCGCCCTCGACGAGGTGGAGCCACCTCCCGCCCAGGGTGCGCAGCAGCTTGCTCACGTCGGCCGCCGCCACCTGGAGATCCCCCCGGTCGTCGACGATCAGAGGCAGTGTCACTTCCCGGTTCACGCCCCGATGGTAACGGCGCAACCGTCACACACCGTGCCAAACGGTCGTGATGTTGCAGAACTCGCGGATCCCGTGCCCGGACAGCTCCCGCCCGTACCCGGAGCGCTTCACGCCGCCGAAGGGGAACGCGGGGTGCGAGGCGGTCATGCCGTTGAAGAACACCCCGCCGGCCTCCAACTCGTCGGTGAACCGTGAGGCCTCGTCCGGGTCCCGTGTCCAGACGTTGGAACTCAGCCCGAACGGCGAGTCGTTGGCGACGGCGATGGCCTCGTCCACGTCCCGGACCCGGTACACCACGGCGACCGGCCCGAAGGCCTCCTCCCGGTGGATGCGCAGTTCCCGCCCCACGTCGGCGAGGACGGTCGGCGGGTAGAACCACCCGTCGCCCTCCGGCCGCACGCCCCCGCACCGGTCTCTTATACACCTCT
>NZ_LIRL01000705.1 GCF_001419795.1 Streptomyces niveiscabiei | reverse complement strand
GGGTGCGGGTTGTGGGTGGCTGGTCGCGCCCGCGCGGCGGTAGCCGCAAATCGATACAGCCCCGCGCCCCTGAAAAACCTCAGCTCCCCTGAGTCCAAGAGGCTCGGCGTACTTGTCTCAACAGTCGCTTCCGCCGCCAGCCCCCCACCTGGTCCGCGTACGTCATTCCCTCCAGGTGGTCCATCTCGTGTTGCAGGCACCTGGCGAAGAACCCTGTGCCCTCAACTGCAATCTTCTCCCCCGTCACCGTGTAGCCCTCGATCACCGTTTCGTCGTAGCGCTCCGTCCCTGCCTCCAACCCTGGTAGGGACAGGCAGCCCTCCGGGCCCCGGATCACAACGCCGTCCACGGCGATCACGCGGGGGTTGACGATGTGGCCGACGTGGCGGACCTCCTCGTCGTCGGGGCAGTCGTACACGAAAACCCGGAGGGGCTCGCCCAGTTGGTTGGCCGCGAGGCCCACGCCCTGGGCCGCGTACATCGTCGCGAACATGTCCTCGACGAGGGCCGCCAGCTCGGGGGTGAAGGCGGGGACCTCGGCGCAGGGCGTGTGGAGGGACGGGGCACCGTGCAAAGTGATCGGGCGGACTCGGCCGCGGGTGCCCGGGATGGAGCGGTGTGGCATGGCCGTAAGGGTACGGTCCTTTGTGACACGCGCATGTCGAACGGCCGTGAGACGGTGCCGGGATTCGGGAGTGCGAATGGATCTCGATAGGCTGGCCGCACACCACGTTGTCGTCAGGCAGAGGCGCGGCGCGTACGAAGGAGGATCGAGGACTGATGGCAGGCAACTCGGACCCGCTCACGCCGCGGGCCAAGATCGCCGTGACCGCGGGCAAAGCGGTCGCCGCGGCATCGCGGGCCGCGGGCCGCGGCAGCGGTTCGGTCATCGGCGGCAAGGTCGCCCTGAAACTCGACCCCGACCTCCTCGCCCGGCTCGCCCAGAACCTGGACGTCGTCCTCGTCTCGGCCACCAACGGCAAGACCACCACGACCCGGCTGATCGCCGAGGCGCTGCGCGCGGCGGGCCCCGTCGTCTCCAACGCGCTCGGCGCGAACATGCCCGCCGGCATCACCTCGGCGCTCGCGGGCGGTTCGGACGCGCGCTACGGCGTGATCGAGGTCGACGAGAAGTACCTCGCCGGGGTCGCGAGAGACACCGACCCGAAGTGCATCGCGCTGCTGAACCTCTCCCGTGACCAGCTCGACCGCGCCGCCGAGACCCGCATGATGGCGGAGGCGTGGCGCGAGGGGCTGAGCGGCTCGAAGGCGGTCGTCGTCGCCAACGCGGACGACCCGCTGGTGGTGTGGGCCGCGTCGTCCTCCCACAACGTGATCTGGGTCGCCGCCGGGCAGATGTGGAAGGACGACGCCTGGTCCTGCCCGTCCTGCGGCGGTGTCCTCCAGTGGCCCGGCGACGACTGGTACTGCGCGGAGTGCGGTTTCCGCCGCCCGCAGCCGAGTTGGGCGCTGTCCGGTGACCACGTCATCGACCCGCACGGCTCCGCCTGGCCGATCCACCTCCAGCTCCCGGGCCGCGCGAACAAGGCCAACGCCGCGTCCTCGGCCGCCGTCGCCGCCGTGTTCGGGGTGCCGCCGCAGGTCGCCCTGGAACGCATGTACCAGGTGCAGGCGGTCGCCGGGCGCTACGACGTCGTCCAGTTCCAGGGCCGGGACCTGCGGCTGCTGCTGGCGAAGAACCCGGCGGGCTGGCTGGAGACGTTCAGCCTGATCGATCCCGCACCGGCGCCGGTGATCCTGTCGGTGAACGCGCGCGGCGCCGACGGCACGGACACGTCCTGGCTGTGGGACGTCGACTACACGCAGCTGACCGGGCACCCGATCTGTGTCATCGGCGACCGCAAGCTCGACCTCGCCGTCCGGCTCGAAGTGGCGAACCAGCACTTCCAGGTGTTCGACTCGGCCGACCAGGCGGTGGCGGCGTGCCCGCCCGGCCGGATCGAGGTCATCGCCAACTACACCGCGTTCCAGGATCTGCGCCGCCGCGTCGGCAACTGAGGGGATTCAGCCAGTGAGCGACAACCAACTGCGGGTCGTCTGGGTCTACCCGGACCTGCTGAGCACGTACGGCGACCAGGGCAACGTCCTGGTCGTCGAGCGGCGGGCGCGGCAGCGCGGTCTGGACGTGGCGCGGCTCGACGTCCGCAGCGACCAGCCGATCCCGACGTCCGGCGACATCTACCTGATCGGCGGCGGCGAGGACCGTCCGCAGCGGCTCGCGGCGGAGCGGCTGATCCGGGACGGGCACCTGTACCAGGCGGTGAACAACGGGGCGATCGTGTTCGCGGTGTGCGCCGGGTACCAGATCCTGGGCCACGAGTTCGTCAACGACCAGGGCCAGCGCCAGCCGGGCCTCGGGCTGCTCGACGTGACGACGACGCGCGGCGAGGGCGAGCGGTGCGTCGGTGACGTCCTCGCGGACATCGACCCCCGGCTCGGGCTGCCGCAGCTCACCGGGTTCGAGAACCACCAGGGCGTCACGCATCTCGGCCCGACGGCGCGGCCGTTCGCCCGCGTCCAGATGGGCAAGGGCAACGGCACGGGCGACGGCACGGAGGGCGCGTACAGCGACACCGTGTTCGGGACGTACATGCACGGTCCCGTCCTCGCGCGCAACCCGCTCATCGGTGACCTGTTGCTGAAACTCGCACTCGACGTGAACGCGCTGCCGCCGTGCGACGACCGGTGGTACGAGGCGCTGCGCAACGAGCGGATCACCGCCGCCCAGCAGCCTGCGTGACCTGTGTGTTCACCTGCTTTTCGGGGCACCGTCAACAGCCCGTCTGACGGTGCCCCCGCGCAGGTGAGCGGGTACGTCCAGCAGACGGACGCACCCTTCGGATCGACCCCTTCCTGACGCTAGGGTGTGCGGGAATCGTGCCGGACGACGTGGTCCGGTCCCCGGCCCACGTGAAGAAGGTTGTTGCGGGCTATGCGCATTGGTGTCCTCACGTCCGGCGGCGACTGCCCCGGCCTGAACGCCGTCATCCGGTCCGTCGTGCACCGTGCCGTCGTCGACCACGGCGACGAGGTCATCGGTTTCCGGGACGGCTGGAAGGGCCTCCTGGAGTGCGACTACCTCAAGCTCGACCTCGACGCGGTCGCGGGCATCCTCGCGCGCGGCGGCACGATCCTCGGCTCCTCCCGGGTCCAGCCCTCCCATCTGCGCGACGGTGTCGAGCGCGCCAAGGGGCACGTCGAGGAGCTCGGCCTCGACGCGATCATCCCCATCGGCGGTGAGGGCACCCTCAAGGCGGCGCGGCTCATGTCCGACGCCGGGCTGCCCGTCGTCGGCGTGCCGAAGACCATCGACAACGACATCGCCGTCACGGACGTCACGTTCGGCTTCGACACGGCCGTAGGGGTCGCCACCGAGGCGCTCGACCGGCTCAAGACCACCGCCGAGTCCCATCAGCGCGTCCTCGTCGTCGAGGTCATGGGGCGGCACACCGGGTGGATAGCTCTCCACTCCGGGATGGCGGCCGGCGCGCACGCCGTCGTCGTCCCCGAGCGGCCCTTCGACATCGACGAGCTGACCCGGCGCGTCGGCGAACGGTTCGAGGCGGGCAAGCGGTTCGCGATCGTCGTCGCGGCGGAGGGGGCCAAGCCGAAGGCCGGGACCATGGCCTTCGACGAGGGCGGCAAGGACGTCTACGGCCACGAGCGGTTCGCGGGGATCGCCCGGCAGCTGTCCATCGAGCTGGAGTCGCGGCTCGGCAAGGAGGCGCGGCCCGTCATCCTCGGCCACGTCCAGCGGGGCGGCACCCCCACCGCGTACGACCGCGTCCTGGCGACCCGCTTCGGCTGGCACGCGGTCGAGGCCGTCCACCGGGGGGAGTTCGGCATGATGACCGCGCTGCGGGGGACCGACATCGAGATGGTGCCGCTGGCGGACGCGGTCGAGACACTGAAGACGGTGCCGGAGGACCGGTACGCCGAGGCTGAGTGCGTGCTTTAGCTTGTTCGGCGGGTGCGGGTGGATCGTGGCTGGTCGCGCCCGCGCGGCGGTAGCCGCACATTGATGCAGCCCCGCGCCCCTAGGTGGGTTTGCGCCCCCGGTGTCAAGAGGTGCCGGGGGCCGCTCTACTCTTGTAGGCGCATATTTCCCCACCTTGTCTGGAGCCGCCCTTATGGATCACAGCGGGCACGGCATGACCATGGATCTGCCGCCGTTCACGCTGGGGCGGGGGTTGGAGTGGTCCGCTGATCCCTTTTTCCTGATCTCCTGCATTGCGGCCCTCGCGCTTTACGGGTGGGGCGTACTGAAACTCCGGCGGCGCGGGGACTCCTGGTCCTGGCCGCGCAGCATTTCCTTCGTGCTCGGGGTTCTCACCGTCGCGCTCGTGATGTGTACGAAGCTCAACGACTACGGCATGGTCATGTTCAGCGTGCACATGGTGCAGCACATGATCATCAGCATGGTGTCGCCGATCCTCGTGCTGCTCGGGGCGCCGATGACGTTGGCGCTGCGGGCGCTGCCGGTCGCGGGGAGGGGCCGCAAGGGGCCGCGTGAGCTGCTGCTCGCCCTGCTGCACAGCCGGTACATGACGGTGATCACGCATGCCGCGTTCACGATCCCGCTGTTCATCGCGAGCCTTTACGCGCTGTATTTCACGCCGTTGTTCGACACGCTGATGGGGTCGAAGGCGGGGCACCTCGGAATGATGGTGCACTTCTTCGCGGTGGGCGTGGTGTTCTTCTGGCCCATCATCGGGGTGGACCCGGGCCCGAACCGGCCGGGATATCTGATGCGGATGCTGGAGCTTTTCGCGGGAATGCCGTTCCACGCGTTCTTCGGTATCGCGTTGATGATGGCGTCGGAGCCGATGGTGAAGACGTTCGAGCACCCGCCGGCCTCCCTCGGCATCGACGCCCTGTCGGACCAGAGCGCGGCGGGCGGCATCGCGTGGGCGTTCAGCGAGGTCCCCTCGGTGATCGTCCTGATCGCCCTGCTCTTCCAGTGGTACGGCTCCGAGCAGCGCCAGGCCAAGCGCCAGGACCGCGCGGCCGACCGGGACGGTGACAAGGAGCTGGAGGCGTACAACGCCTATCTCGCGTCCCTGAACTCACGCCAGGGCTGATCTCAGGGCACCATGGGACGTGGACACGCCCAGCGGAGGGCGGCCCTGAGGAGGGTGTCGCGATGGCCGGTTCCACGGACAGTTCCACCAGGACCATGGGGGTGGTCACCGTCGGCGGACTCGTCGCGGTGACGGCCTACACGGTCGCGCTCGGCAGCAACGGCTGGCTGTGGTTCGGCTGGGTCGTGCTGGGGCTGATAACACTGGCGTTGATCGTCATGCGCCAGCCCTGAGGTTCACTGCGGTGCCAGTCGGGCGGCCGGGTGGACGCCCGGCTGGTACTTCGGGAGGCGTGCGGTGATCTTCATGCCGGCGCCGGGGGCCGTCTCGATGACGAGGCCGTAGTCGTCGCCGTACACCTGGCGGAGCCGGTCGTCGACGTTGGACAGGCCGATGCCGCCCGAGGGGCTGACGTCGCCCGCGAGGATGCGGCGCAGCAGTTCCGGGTCCATGCCGGCGCCGTCGTCCTCGATGACGACCGTCGCCTCGGCGCCGGTGTCCTGCGCGGTGATCCTGATGTGGCACTTGTCGGCCTTGCCTTCGAGGCCGTGCTTGACGGCGTTCTCGACGAGGGGTTGCAGGCACAGGAACGGCAGGGTGACCGGGAGGACCTCCGGGGCGATCTGGAGGGTGACGGCGAGGCGGTCGCCGAAGCGGGCCCGCACCAGCGCCAAGTAGTGGTCTATGGCGTGGAGTTCGTCCGCGAGGGTGGTGAAGTCGCCGCGCCGGCGGAACGAGTAGCGCGTGAAGTCCGCGAACTCCAGGAGCAGTTCCCGCGCCCGCTCCGGGTCGGTCCGCACGAACGAGGCGATCACCGCGAGGGAGTTGAAGATGAAGTGCGGCGAGATCTGCGCGCGCAGCACCTTGATCTCCGCCTCGATCAGCCGGGTACGGGAGTCGTCGAGATCGGCGAGTTCCAGCTGTACGGAGACCCAGCGCGCGACCTCGGCAGCCGCCCGGACGAGGACGGCGGACTCGCGCGGCGCGCACGCGACCAGCGCCCCGTGCACCCGCTCGTCCACGGTCAGCGGCGCGACGACCGCCCACCGCACGGGACAGTCCGGCACCTCGCACACCAGCCGGAACGCCTCGCCCCGCCCGGTCTCCAGCGCCCCCGACAGCCGCCCCATGATCTCGGCCCGGTGATGCGCCCCGACCCCGTCCCAGGCGAGCACATTCTTCTCGTCGGTCAGGCACAGGGCATCGGTCCCGAGCAGAGTCCGCAGCCGACGCGCCGACTTCCGCGCCGAGTCCTCCGTAAGCCCCGCCCGCAGCGCGGGGGCCGCGAGAGACGCGGTGTGCAGGGTCTGGAACGTGGCGTGCTCGACGGGGGTACCAAGCCCCCCAAGAGACTCCGGCCGCGCATTGCGCCGCCCCAGCCAGAAACCAGCGGCGAGCAGCGGAAGCGCGGCAACGAGCAGCCCCGCGAGAAACCCGCTCATGACCCGGCCTCCGGGGCGGGAAGAACGGACCGCTCGCCGGGGGACGGCGGCGCGGACTGATACGGGACCCGGTCCTCCTGCGCCGCTCTCCCCTCGCCCGACGGCCGGGCCTGCGGCGGAACACGGTCGCACGCCGCCCCGGCGTACGGCTCCGGCGCCCCGGCGTAGGGCTCCGCCACCCCACCCCCCGGCAGTGCACGGC
>NZ_LIRL01000704.1 GCF_001419795.1 Streptomyces niveiscabiei | reverse complement strand
GGCGAGATCGACTTCCCGCCCGTCCTCGCGGCCCTCGCCGAAGGGGAGGTGCTGGTGGATGCCGCGCCGCATGTCCTCGATCTGGACGTTCAGCAGCCGGGGCGCCGCGAGCCGTACGCAGTCCAGCAGGGGGAGGTCCTCGACGCAGTGCGCGTGCCCGATGTCGAGGGTGATGCCGAACAGCTCGTGTCCGCCGGTGAGTTCGGCGACGCGCAGACAGCGATCGACGGTGTCGGCGAACATGTACGGCTCGGGTTCGAAGGCGAGGGAGACGCCGTAGAACTCGGCGGTCTCCAGCACCCGTCCGACCCCGTCGGCGAGCCGCTTGAACGCGTCGGCCTCGGGGATGCCGTCGGGGGCGGGGCCGCTGCACAAGTGGACGGTGGGCGAGCCGAGTTCGTCCGCGATGCGCACGGCCCGGCGCAGCAGTTCGACGCGTTGGTCGACGCCGTCGCCCATCAGCGTGGGCTGGTGCTTGCCGTAGGGGTCGAGGAGGTAGGGGGCACCCGTCTCGACGGTCACGCTCAGCCCGTACCGGTCCAACTTCCGGCGTACGTCGGCCACTCGGCGGGGCAGGTCGTCGGCGTACGGGTCGAGGTGGACGTGGTCGAGGGTGAGCGCCACGCCGTCGTAGCCGAGGTCGGCGAGGACTCCGAGGACGTGGTCGAGCCGGTGGTGCGTGAATCCGTTGGTGCCGTAGCCGAACCTGAGGGGGGAGGCCATGCCTGGTTCCTCACACGGGAGTTAGGTGGGGGAGATCCGCCGGGCCAGTCGGCGGGCGAGGGGGTGTACGGCGCCGAGCAGCGCCGCCGCGACGGGGGCACCGGCGCGCGCGGTGAGCGCGGCCTGCAAGGGGACGAGCGCGGTGATCCCGGCCCCGACCGCGCCCCGCACGTTCTCCCCCGAGGGCGCCCGCACGGCCTTGACCTGCGCGAGCCCGTAGGAGCCGAGGTAGGCGAGGGCCGCGGCACCGGCGATCACGGCGGTGGCGGCGGTACGGGGGTTCTGGGGGCGTGTTCGGCGGAGTGCGGCGGCGAGGGCAGTGGCGCGGGCGGCGGTCGTCGCCCCGGAGACCGGGGCACTCGCGCTGCTTGCTGCCGATGCCACGGAGGCCAGAGCGCTCGCCCTGCCTGCCGACGCCACGGAGGCCAGGGCACTGCCCGCTGCCGACGCCGCAGAGGCCGGGGCACTCGCCCTGCCTGCTGCCGACACGGAAGCCAGGGCACTGCCCGCTGCCGACGCCACGGAGGCCCGGGTGCTCCCCCTGCCAGTCGGCGCCCCTGCGGCCCTCACGCCCGACCGAACCGGCCCGGCGACCGGCTGCCTCGCGGAGCGGCCGTCCGACCGGCTCGACGTACCGCCCGCTCCGGCGACCGTGGGTGGCACGGCGCGCGCGGGCGGCCTCGCCGCTCCGCCCGCGATGACCCTCAGCGCCGTACCGCCGCGCGCGTCGGCCGCCGTGCCGGACCCCCTCAGCCCCCGCACCAGCGGCCCCGCCGCCGTCGCGAGCACGGTCGCCGTGGAGGCGGCCAGCGTCCGGGCCGGGACGTCCGCGGGGGCGCCCGCTATCTCGTGGCGGCTCAGGGCGGTGAGGGTGTACGTGTGGGCGGCCATGAGGGCGGCCGGGAGGGTGCCCCGGCGCAGGGCGCTCGCGGCGGCGCCGGGCGGGGCGACCGCGAGGGCGCCGGTGAGGACGTCGGCGGCGCGGGCGCCGGCCATCACGGCGGGGCCCGCCGGGGTGGACTTGAGGCCGAGGTCGTAGGACCAGACCAGGGCCGTGAGAGGGAGCGCGCCCAGGAGCCCTCGGCGGCCTCCGGTCGCCGCGGCGAGGCCGAGGCTCGCGGCGGTCAGGCCGGTCGCGACGGCGAGGGCCGTGCGGCGGGGCACGCGTCCCGAGGGGACGGGCCGGTCGGGGCGCTCGACGGCGTCGACCGTGGCGTCCGCGTAGTCGTTGAGCGCCATGCCCGCCCAGTACATGCAGACGGAGGAGGCGGTGGCACCCAGGACGCGCGGGTGCCAGGGGGTGCGGGCCGCCGCCGCTCCGGCGAGCACATCACCCGGCACGCTCAGAGCCGCGGGTGCCCTGACGAGCCGTAGTAAATCCGAAGTGCGCCGGTCATAGGGGGACTTGGAGCGGAATGTAAATTTCCGATCATCCATGCACGCACCTTACTCACAGTATTTTCACTTTCAAAGGTATCCGGATGTATGTGGAGCAGTGGTGAAGGCAACAGGGGAAAGGCTTTGCGGAGTCCGGGGAGTTGAGGGTATGGACACCTGAACTCACCTTTGTGCGCGCAGTCTTCGCCATACGGCCTTCGCCGCGTTGTGTCCGGACATGCCGTGCACCCCGGGCCCCGGCGGGGTCGCCGAGGAGCAGATGAAGATCGCCGGGTGCCGGGTGGTGTACGGCGACAGCGACAGCTTGGGACGGAGCATCACCTGGAGCCCGGCGAACGCGCCCGTGCCGATGTCGCCGCCCACGTAGTTGGCGTTGCGGACGGCGAGCTGGGGCGGCCCGAAGGTCGCGCGCGCGAGGACCCGGTCCCTGAACCCCGGTGCGAAGCGCTCCAGTTGGCGTTCGATCGGCTCCGTGAGGTCGCCGGTCCAGCCGCTCGGGACGTGGCCGTACGCCCAGAAGACCTGCTTGCCCTCGGGCGCGCGCGTGGGGTCGACGATGCTCGGCTGGACGGTGATCATGAACGGGCGGTCGGGGGCGCGGTTCTCCCGGGACGCGGCCTTCAGCGCGGCGCCGATCTCCGCGCTGTCCGCGCCGATCTGCACGGTCGTCGCCGATCGGGGCGCCTCGGCGGTCCACGGGACCGGGCCGTCGAGCGCGTAGTCGACCTTGAACACGCCCGCGCCGTACCGGTAGTTGTCGTAGTAGCCGCCGAGGCCCGCGATGCGCGCGAGGGCGGTCGGGGAGGTGTCGAACACGTACGCGCGCGCGGGCGGGAGGTCGTCGAGGCGCTTGACCTCGTAGTCCGTGTGGATCTCGCCGCCGAGGTCCTTGAGGTAGCCGGCGAGCGCGTCGGAGATCGCCTGGGAGCCGCCGCGGGCCACCGGCCAGCCCCGCGCGTGCGCGGCGAGCGCGAAGACGAGGCCGATCGCGCCGGTCGCGAGGCCGGTGAGGGGCGCCATGACGTGGGCGACGAGGCCCGCGAACACCGTCTTCGCGGGCTCGTCCCGGAAGCGGCGGGTCAGCCACGTCGACGGGGGCAGGCCCGCGAGGCCGAAGCGGGCCAGGGTGACCGGGTCGCGGGGCAGCGCGGTCAGAGGCAGCGACATGAAGTCCCGTACGAGGGTGTCCCAGTGCGGCAGGAACGGCTCGACCAGGCGGCGGTAGGCGCCCGCGTCGCGTGGGCCGAAGGACGCGGCCGTCTCGGCGACGGAACGCGCCAGGACCGCCGCGCTGCCGTCCGGGAACGGGTGGGCCATCGGCAGCTCCGAGTGCAGCCACTCAAGGCCGTACCGATCGAGGGGCAGCGCCCGGAAGGCCGGTGAGTTGATCCCGAGGGGGTGCGCCGCCGAGCACGGGTCGTGCAGGAACCCCGGCAGCGTCAGCTCCTCGGTGCGCGCGCCCCCGCCGACGGTCTCCTTCGCCTCGAACAGCGCCACGGAGAACCCCCGGCGCGCCAACTCCACGGCGGCGGTCAGTCCGTTCGGCCCCGCCCCCACCACCACCGCATCGAACACCGCCGCCACTTCGGACCCCTTCGTCAGCCGTCCGGCCACCTGGGGCCAGGATATGCCGGGGGTCCGACAACGGGTCCGGGGCGTCGGCTCACTCCCTTCCGGCGAGCGTCCTGATGACCGTCCGCGCGGTCTCGGCGTCCCGCGCCGTCGTGAACGGCAGGGCGTTGCCCCCGGTGATGCGGAACGGCTCTCCGGTGAGCGTCAGGTGGGTGCCGCCCGCCTCCTCGACCAGCAGCAGGCCCGCCGCGTGGTCCCAGGCGGCCTCCCAGGAGAAGGCCGTCGCGTCGGACTCGCCGCGGGCGATCGCGAGGTACTCCAGTCCGGCGGCGCCGCACGCGCGCGGGGCGATGCCGTCGGTCCAGAGGTGGCGCAGGACGGCCTTCTGGTCGTCGTCCGTGTAGTCGGGGTGGGAGCAGGCGACGCGGAGGTCGGCGCCGGGGGCCGGGCGGCCCGCGTGCAGGCGCTCGCCGTCCAGGTACGCGCCGCCGCCGCGCACGGCCGTCGCGAGCTGGTCGCGGGCGGGCGCGTACGTCCAGGAGGCGAGGAGGACGCCGCGCCGGGCGAGCGCGACCAGCGTGCAGAAGCCGTCCTCGCCGCGCACGAACGGGCGGGTGCCGTCGACGGGGTCGACGATCCACACGGGGGCGTCGCCCCGTATCGCCCCGTACACCGACGGGTCCGCGTGGACCGCCTCCTCGCCCACGACGACCGAGCCGGGCAGGAGCCTGCCGAGGACGTCGGTGAGGTACTTCTCGGCGAGCCGGTCCGCGTCGGTCACCAGGTCGTGGGGGCCCGCCTTCTCGTCCACGTCGCCCGCGCCGAGCCGCCGGAAGCGGGGCATGATCTCGGTCGCGGCGGCCGTCCGGACCGCGTCCTCCACGTCGGCCGCACGCCGGGCGAGAAACTCCTCGATGGTTTCCATGTCTTCGATCATGTCTCCATGAGAGCACGCCCCACTGACAATCCCCGCCCGCCCGATGCACTCCGGGTGGAATCGGGATGAAAGGCCGGTTCCCGCCGGTCAGCGGCCGACGGCGTACCCCTGCATCCCGCGCGGGTTCGCGGCGGCGGACAGCACGCCGGTCTCCGGGTCGCGCGCGACCGCGCACAACCGCCCTTCCGACCAGGGGCCGCCCACGGTCACGTCGTGCCCGCGCCGCCGCAGTTCCTCGACGACCCCGGCGGGCGTGCGCTCCTCCACGGTGACGCTGCCGGGGTTCGTTCCGCGCGGGTAGAACGAGCTGGGGAAGGAGTCGTTGTGCCAGTTCGGCGCGTCGATCGCCCCTTGGAGGTCGAGTCCGCCCCGCGCGGGCGCGCGCAGGGCGACGGCGAGGAAGAAGTGCACCTGCCACTGGTCCTGCTGGTCGCCGCCGGGCGTGCCGAACGCCAGCACGGGCACGCCGTCGCGCAGCGCGAGGGACGGCGACAGCGTCGTACGGGGCCGTCGTCCGGGCGTCAGGGAGTCCGCGAGGCCCTCCTCCAGGCGCGTCATCTGCAAGCGCGTGCCCAGCGGGAAGCCGAGTTCCGGCACGACCGGGTTGGACTGGAGCCAGCCGCCGCTGGGCGTGGCCGCGATCATGTTGCCCCACCGGTCGACGATGTCCAGGTGGCAGGTGTCGCCCCGGGTCGTGCCGTCGGTCGCGACGGTGGGTTCCCCCACACCGAGCGCCCCCGCGCCGGGCGCCCCGGAATCGGCGTCCACGCGCGCGTGCGCGCCGATGCGGGGCTCGCGTCCCCCGGGCGCGCCGGGCCGCAGCTCGTACGACGCCTTGTCGCCGATCAGTTCGCGCCGTCCGGCGTTGTACGCCGACGACAGCAGGTCGGCGAGGGGCACCTCGCGCGCGTCGCCGTACCAGGCCTCCCGGTCGGCCATCGCGAGCTTGCAGCCCTCGATCAGCAGGTGGACGTAGTCGGCGCTCCCGTAGGGCGGCAGCTGCGGCGGGAGCAGGGCGAGTTGCTGGAGGAAGGCGGGGCCCTGACTCCAGGGGCCCGGCTTGCAGACGGTCCAGCCGTTCCAGTCGTACGTCGCGGGCGCCTCGTAGGCCGCGGACCAGCCGGCGAGGTCGGCGGCCGTGAGGGTGCCGGTGTGGCGTTCGCCGGTGGCGTCGAGGGTGGGGCGCGCGGACTGCCGCACCAGCGCCTCGGCGATGAACCCGGTACGCCACACGTCCCGCGCGGCGTCGATCTGCGCCGCGCGGTCGGCCGTGCCGGACACCTCGTCCAGGAGGCGGCGCCAGGTCGCGGCG
>NZ_LIRL01000703.1 GCF_001419795.1 Streptomyces niveiscabiei | reverse complement strand
GGACCGCGTCGAAGCCGCCGCAGCAGGATCCTCCACACCACCGCCCAACTCGCCAGCCGCGGCGGCTTCGACGCGGTCCAGATGCGCGAGGTCGCGGAGTCGTCCCAGGTGGCGCTGGGCACGCTGTACCGGTACTTCCCGTCGAAGGTCCACCTTCTGGTGGCCACGATGCAGGACCAACTAGCCCAAATGCACGGCACATTGCGAAAGAAACCCCCCGCGGGGGACTCCCCCAGCGTCCGCGTAGCGGAAACCCTCATGCGAGCATTCCGAGCGCTCCAACGCGAACCCCACTTGGCCGACGCAATGGTCCGAGCCCTGACTTTCGCGGACCGCAGCGTAAGCCCCGAAGTGGACCAGGTCTCCCGCCAAACAACCTCCATCATCCTCGACGCCATGGGCGAACCCGACCCAACTCCCGCCCAACTTTCAGCAGTCCGGGTAATCGAACACACCTGGCACTCGGCCCTGATCACCTGGCTCTCCGGCCGCGCCTCCATCGCCCAGGTAAAAATCGACATCGAAACGGTCTGCAAACTGATCGACACGCCGGCTACCGACAAGCGGTAGCTTCGAACTCCTCCAGAGAAACCGTGACCGCGGAATCCTCCTTCTCGTACCGGACCTGCCCGGGTGGAATCCGATCCCGCACGTTGAAAGAAACACCCACCGCCGACCAGGAGTTGTCCTTGGTCCACCCGTAGAGCACGTACGTGAAACGGCCCAGAAGAGGGGCGGACAGCCCCTTTCCACCCCACCCGGCGGCAGGGGTCTCAAGAGGCCAGGTAACGAGCCCGGGCCCAAGAGGACGGTCTGCGATCCACTTCCCCACTTTCCTTTCCATGACGGCTTCCTCGCTATCTATATAAAGAGTCGCGCCGTCGATGTGATGCCCGCACACCAACATGACCCCGATCAACTTCCCATCAGCACCGACAGATATCCCGGCAACGGCATCAGAGGGAACAACGCACCCCGAGAGGGAGAAGAGAGCGGCCCCGGTGACGAACACACCGCCGAATCGTCGAATGACTGACCACATGAAGAGCCCCTGTCAGCACGCAATGCCCCACCACCTGAAGCCGACAGCATAGATCTGCCACCCCCCAGGGGCGCGGGGCTGTATCGATATGCGGCTCCGCCGCGTGGGCGCGAGAAACCACGACGAGCCCGCACCCAACCGACATCAGTGCCACTCCCTTAGGGGCGCGGGGAACTGCGCGACCAGCCACAACGCACCCGCACTCGACCGACGACAGCACCCGCCACACCCCCCAGCCCCCCTACTCCTCCGGCGGGAACACCGCCTCCCCGGTGCCCGCCAGCGCGATGGAGATCGCCTCCACTGGGCAGTTCTCCGCCGCCTCCAGGACGGCCTCGTTCGCGTCGGTCTCGGTCTCGGCCGGCTGGGACTGGCGGCCGGGGTCGAGTTGGAAGAAGCCCTGGGTCCGGTGGACGCACTGGGCGGAGCCGATGCACAGGGACCGGTCGACGTCGAGGCGCCAGCGGTCGCCCATGGTCAGGCTCCGGCCGGGAGGTGGATCATTTTGTGTTCGAGGTATTCGCTGAAGCCTTCGGGACCGAATTCGCGGCCCAGGCCGCTGTTTTTGTAGCCGCCGAAGGGGCCGAGCATGTCTAGGCTGAAGGTATTCACGTTGTATGTGCCGGTGCGTACTCGTCGGGCGATATCGATGCCGCGTTCGACGTCCTGGGTCCAGACGCTCCCGCTCAAGCCGTACTCGGAGTCATTGGCGATTCGCACGGCCTCGTCCTCGTCGCCGTAGGGGAGGAGGCAGATGACGGGGCCGAATATTTCCTCGCGGGCGACCCGCATACTGTTGTCGACGTCGCCGAGAAGCGTGGGAGCGACGTACCAGCCGCGTTCGAGACCGTCAGGACGTCCGCCCCCGGCGAGGACTTTGGCGCCTTCTTCCTGGCCGACCCGGATGTACTCGAAGCTGCGTTCCTGTTGGCGCCGGGCGACGAGGGGGCCGATCTGGGTGGCGGGGTCGAGCGGGTCGCCGACTTTCAGCGCGCGGACGGCGGCGACGAACGCCTCGGTGAACTCGTCGTACCGCTCCCGGGGCAGCAGGATCCGCGTCTGCGCGACACATGCCTGCCCGTTGTTCATCCACGCGGCGGGCCCGATCCCGCCGACCGCCGCGTCGACATCCGCGTCGGGCAGCACGATCGCCGCAGACTTCCCCCCCAACTCCAGGGTGACCCGGGTCAGTTGACGAGCCGCGACCTCCATGACCCGCTTCCCGGCGGCCACGGACCCGGTGAACGCGACTTTGTCGACCCCGGCATGCCCGACGAGATACTCCCCGGCCTCCCGGTCCGCGGGCAGCACCGACAGCACCCCTTCGGGCAGCCCGGCATCCCGGCAGATCTCGGCGAGGACGTACGAGTCGAGCGGAGCCTCGGGAGACGGCTTGAGCACGACCGCGCACCCGCTGAGCAGCGCCGGCGCGAGCTTGGACGCGGCGACGAACTGGGGCGTGTTCCAGGGGATGACGGCGGCGACCACCCCGACCGGCTCCCGCCGTACGAGGATCTTCCCGAGCACCCCGTCGCGCCGCTCCTCGAACACGAACCCCCGGGCAACGGTGATCGCGGCGTCCCACACCATCATGGACGCGAGCGCCTGCCCGAGCACGCTCCACGAGTAGGGCGACCCGTTCTCGGAGGAGATGACCCGCGCCAACTCCTCGTGCCGCGCGGCAATCCCGTCCTTGATCCGCGAGACGACGGCGATCCGCTCCTCCAACGACAGCCGGGGCCAGGGCCCTTCGTCGAAGGCCCGCCGGGCCACCCCGACGGCCCGGTCGACGTCCCCGTACGTCGCATGCGGCACCCGCCCGATGACCTCCTCGGTGTGCGGCGACACCACCTCGATGACCCCGTCCCCGAGCGGCGCCACCAACTCCCCGCCGATGACCAGCTGTCCGTACTCCACGACGTCCATAGCCACCACACCCTCGGTATCGGCACCGGTTTCTGACGGTGTTTCAGGAACTGATACCAGTTCTAGTTATAGTGAGCAATGGCCACGGCGCGGCGGCATGCGGAGGGCACATGACGGGGACCGGCACGACGACGTACGACCACGGCGGCGGCGTCCGCTCCCTCCAAGTCCCCATCCCTGACAACCCGTTGGGCCACACGCTGGTGTACGTCGTGGACACGGACGCCGGACCGGTGCTCGTGGACACCGGCTGGGACGACCCGGCGTCGTGGGACACCCTCGTCCAGGGCCTCGCCGACTGCGGTACGTCCGTGGAGGAGTTGACCGGCGTCGTCGTCACGCACCACCACCCCGACCACCACGGCCTCTCCGGCAAGGTGCGGGACGCGTCGGGCGCGTGGATCGCGATGCACGAGGCGGACGCGGCGATAGTCCGCCGTACCCGGGAGACGCGGCCGGAGCGCTGGTACACGTACATGTCGGCGAAGCTGACGGCGGCGGGCGCGCCGGAGGAGCACGTGGCGCCGCTGCGCGAGGCCCCGCGCCGGCCGCTTCCCGGGTTCTCCCCGGCGGTCCCGGACCGGGAGATCGTCCCCGGCGAGCTGCTCCCCCTGCCCGGCCGCCGCCTGCGCGCGATCTGGACGCCGGGCCACACGCCCGGTCACGTCTGCCTGCACCTGGAGGAGACCCACCCGCACGACCTCCCCGGCACGGGCCGCCTCTTCTCCGGCGATCACCTCCTCCCCGAGATCACTCCCCACATCGGCCTGTACGAGGACCCGGACGACGCGACGGTGACCGACCCGCTCGGTGACTACCTCGACTCCCTGGAACGGATAGCCCGCCTCACCCCCTCCGAGATCCTCCCCGCCCACCAGCACACGTTCACCGACGCCCCGGCCCGCGTCCAGGCCCTGCTGGACCACCACGACCAGCGGCTTTCAGCATTGCAGGCGCTACTGACAACGCCCCTCACGCCATGGCAGCTGGCGGTGCGGATGGAGTGGAACCGGCCGTGGGCCCAGATCCCGTACGGCTCCCGGAACATCGCGGTGTCGGAGGCGGAAGCGCACGTCAGGCGCCTGGTGAAGCTGGGCCGCGTGGAGGCGGTGCCGGGGAGCGACCCGGTGACGTACGTGGCCGTCGCGACGTAAACGTACGGAACGCGATCATTCGTCCGAGTGAGTACCGGCATGACCTGGTTCGGCCTGGGCAGGTCTGCCGCCGTAACACTCATCACTCTCCGCATCTTCATGCCTCCCATGGGTCACGGAGAGACCGCGAAAGGAACCGCGCACATGCGCATGCGTACCGCCCTGGCCGCCGGTGTCGGGGCTCTCGCCCTGATCGTCACCGTCCCCACCTCCGCGTCGGCGGCCGAAGGGCCCTTCTTCTACGCCTACACCGGCCTGGACGGGTCCCCGCAGGTCGGCGTCCTGAACAACCCGGTGAGCCGGGAGTGTGTCACCGTGCCCGAGGTCGCGGACCCGGGCGCCAGCTCTCCCGCGCGCTACGCGTACAACGACACGGGCTCCACGGCCGTGGTGTTCGCGAACCCGGACTGCACGGGTGACGCGACCGCGCTGGAGCCGAAGGCCGGAGGGGGCGCGGGCACGGAGTTCCGGTCGGTGATTTTCAGCTAGAAAGCACAGAAATCAGCCGTTGACCGGTGAACCACCCCACGTGACCCGGGTCACCTACGAAGCCGGTTCGTAGCTCCGGGCGCAGGTCACACGGCGATGAACCACCGCAAATGCGACTAAACCTAGTAAAGGAGGTGTTTGCGGGTGCCCCCCGCCGCCTGCTTCTCTGGTTGACGTCGCACGGCGCCGACAAGCCCCCACGGGCCTCGGCGCCGCCGCTTTGCCGGAGGTGAGACTCCCCCGGCGCGAGCGACCGCCCTGTCCCCGAAGAAACAAGGTTCCCGTGTCTTTCGCCGCCGTCCGCAGCATCGCCCGGTCCCCGAAGAAGGCCCTCACGACCGCCGCCGTGGCCACCGCCGCCGTCGGCATGGCCCTCACCGCGGCCCCCGCCCACGCGGCGACCGCGACCGCGGACTCCGCCACCGAGGCGCAGACGATCGCGAAGCAGCTGATCCCGGACACGGCGCAGTACAACGCGTTCGCGCACATCGTCGAGCACGAGTCCGGCTGGGACGTCGACGCGAAGAACGCCTCCTCCGGCGCCTACGGCCTTGTCCAGGCCCTCCCCGGCTCGAAGATGGCGTCCGCCGGCGCCGACTGGCAGACGAACGCCGCCACGCAGATCAAGTGGGGCCTGGAGTACATGAATTCGCGGTACGGCAGCCCGGCCGCGGCGTGGAACTTCTGGCAGGCGAACGGCTGGTACTGACCGGCCTTCCGGTCAACTGGCGCTGACCTTCAGCTCCTTGACGCCGTTGATCCACGCCGACCGCAGCCGCCGCGGGTCCTCCACCAGCCGGATTCCCGGCATCGCGTCGGCGACGGCGTTGAAGATCAGGTCGATCTCCAGTACGGCCAGTGACTTGCCCAGGCAGTAATGCGGACCCCCGCCTCCGAACCCGAGGTGGGGGTTCGGGTCTCTCATGATGTCGAACTGGCCCGGATTCTCGAAGACTTCGGGGTCGTGGTTGGCGGAGGCGTAGAACAGCCCCACCCGTTCGCCCTTCTTGATCTGCTTCCCGCCCAACTCCGTGTCCTGCGTGGCCGTTCGCTGGAACGACACGACGGGCGTGGCCCAGCGGACGACCTCCTCGGCCATGGTCGGGGGGCGTTCGCGGCAGTACAGCTCCCACTGTTCGGGGTGGGTCAGGAACGCGTGCATGCCGTGCGTGATCGCGTTGCGTGTCGTCTCGTTCCCGGCGACGGCCAGCATCAGCACGAAGAAGCCGAACTCGTCGGAGTTCAGGTTCCCTTCGTCCTCGGCGGCGACCAGCGTCGACACGATGTCCTGCGCCGGGCACTTCTTGCGCTCGCCGGCCATGTCCATCGCGTAGGCGATGATCTCGGCGGCCGACTGCTGGCCCACCTCTTCCGTCACGGCGAACTCGGGGTCGTCGTAGGCGATCATCTTGTTGGACCAGTCGAAGACCCGCGCCCGGTCGTCCTGGGGGATGCCGATCAGCTCGGCGATCGCCTGGAGGGGGAGTTCGCAGGCGACCTGGGTGACGAAGTCGAAGGGGTCCGCGCTGCCGCGTACGAGCTCGACGATGTCGTACGCGCGCGTGCGCAGCCGCTCCTCCAGCGCGCGGATCGACCTTGGTGTGAAGCCCCGTTGGACGATCTGCCGGACCCTCGTGTGCTCCGGCGGGTCCATGTTCAGCATGATCAGGCGCTGCGCCTCGATGGACGCGCGGTCGATGTGGTCGTTGAAGCGGATGATCGCGGTGTTGACGGAGGACGAGAAGAGTTCGGGGTGCGTCGAGACGTACCGGACGTCGGCGTGCCGGGTCACGGCCCAGTACCCCTCGTCCTGGAAGCCGGCGACGTTGCCCGACTGCGGTATCCAGCGCACCGGTTCGACGCTGCGCAGGTCGGCGAACTCCGGCAGGGGGACACGGGCGTGCAGCAGGTCGGGGTCGGTGAAGTCGAAGCCTTCGGGAAGCGCTGGACAGGGCATGGGACAGCTCCCGCCATCTGACGGCTCATCAGAAATAGGTGCGGAGACCGTAGTTCAGCGGGCTTGAGGCTGCAAGACCCTTGCGGTGACGTACGCCACATCCGCAGACTGGCAGACGGAACTAGAACACGTACTAGTTACTCGGCCCCGGAAGGAATCCGCACCCATGGCCGCCGAACCCGTGATCGTGGAAGCAGTCCGCACCCCCATCGGCAAGCGCGGAGGCGCGCTCGCCAACCTCCACCCCGCCTACCTGCTCGGCGAGACGTACCGTGAACTCCTCGGCCGTACCGGCATTCCCGCCGACGCGGTCGAGCAGATCGTCGGCGGCGCGGTGACCCAGGCCGGCGAGCAGTCCGCCAACCCCGTGCGGACCGCCTGGCTGACCATGGGCCTGCCGTACGAGACCGCCGCGACGACCGTCAACTGCCAGTGCGGGTCCTCCCAGCAGGCCTCGCACATGACCGCGAACATGATCGCGGCCGGGGTCATCGACGTCGGGGTGAGCTGCGGCGTCGAGGCCATGTCGCGGGTGCCGCTGGGCTCCGCGTCCAAACACGGGCCCGGGAAGCCGTTCCCCGACGAGTGGAACGTCGACCTTCCCAACCAGTTCGAGGCCGCCGAACGCATCGCCCGGCGGCGGGAGTTGACGCGCGAGGACGTCGACGGGCTGGGGGTGCTGTCCCAGCAGCGGGCGGCGGACGCGTGGTCGGAGGAACGGTTCAAGCGCGAGACGTTCGGCGTGCAGGTGCCGACGACCGAGGAGGAGCAGGCCGCCGGGCAGGGCATGTGGCGGCTGGTGGACCGCGACGAGGGGCTGCGCGACACGTCACTTGAGGCGCTCGCGGGGCTGAAGCCCATCATGCCGACGGCCGTTCACACGGCGGGGAACTCCTCGCAGATCAGCGACGGTGCCGCCGCGATCATGTGGGCGTCCAAACGGATGGCCCGTGCGCTGAAGTTGAAGCCCCGGGCCCGGATCGTCGCGCAGGCGTTGGTCGGTGCCGATCCGCACTACCACCTCGACGGGCCGATCGACGCGACGCACACGGTGCTCGGCAAGGCCGGGATGACGCTGAAGGACATCGACCTCGTGGAGATCAACGAGGCGTTCGCCTCAGTGGTGTTGAGCTGGGCGCGGGTGTTCGGCCAGGACCTGGCGAAGGTGAACGTCAACGGGGGTGCGATCGCCCTCGGGCATCCGGTGGGCGCGACCGGGGCTCGACTCATCACGACGGCTCTTCATGAACTGGAGCGGTCCGACAAGGAGTTCGCGCTGGTGGTGATGTGCGCGGGGGGTGCGCTGGCTACAGGGACGATTCTTCAGCGGCTCTGACGTTCAGCGATTCTGGGTCCAGGTGAGGAACTCCGAGAACGCCGTGGGGTGGAGGGTGAGGTGGGGGCCTGCGGGGTTCTTGGAGTCACGGATGGCGATGCGGGTGAGGGGAGTTGAGGCGATCTCGACGCAATCGCCGCCTTGGTCACCGCTGTAACTGGCCTTACGCCACACCATGTCCGTGCTCCGCGCCATAGCGTTCCTCCATCACCCGCCGCATCAACTCCGCCGAGTCCTTGATGGAGAGTGCGGCGGCTTGCAGGTGATCGTAACGGAGCGAGCAGTCCTTGACGGTGTCCGGGTTGGCGGTGGGATAGCCATCGCCATACCCCTCGGTGTAGACGATGTCGGGGTCGTCGGCGAAGCGGTAGACGTTGAACGATCCCGTCAGTCCCGCGTGCGCACCGGCCGCGAACGGCAGGATCTGGACGTTGATCCGGGGGTTGTCCTCGAAGGACAACAGATGCGCCAGTTGTTCGCGCATGACCTCAGGACCGCCGATTTCCTGGTAGAGCGCGGCCTCACCGACGATCGCCCAGAAGACCGGCGGCTCCGCCTTCTCCAGGATGTGCTGACGAGCGAGCCGGGCAGCCGTGCGGTTGTCGAGGTCGACCTGATCCATCGTGCCGAGCGTGGCGCGCGCGTACGCCGGGGTCTGGAGGAGGCCGTGGACCATGCCGATCTGGAACGTCAGGATCTCCACCGCCCGCGCCTCCAACTCCGCCACCTGCTGGAACCACGACGGCAGTTGGGAGCGCAGGACCAGAATGACCAGCCGCGAGAAGAAACCGTCCGTGTTCAGCGCCGCGTCGATGCGCTGGCTGAACTCCAGCGTGGGGACCTTCCGCGCGTTCTCGATCTGGCCGATGAGGGAACCCGTGTAGTTGACGACGTCACCCAGCTGACCCTGCGTCATCCCGGACGCCTCGCGGAAGCGGCGCAGCTCGAAGCCGTAGTAGTCGAGCGGCGACGCACCCGGGTCGAGAACGTTGATGTGGGTCACCCAAGTCCCCTCTCTGACACAGAGTTTCGACAACCCGCGAACAAACCGACAGGTTGTATTCATCCGGTAGCCCAGAGTAGGGAAGAGGGTCCACGCTCGTACTGTGAACAAACACTTTCCCCCCTTCCTGGTGGGTCCCCTCTTCCCCACGTACTGCCTGATCCTCAGGGTCGGCGACCACTCCCCCCGCCACATCCGCCGCATCACGCGCACGCTGCTGAAGGAGTGGCGGACGGAAGAGGTCACGCACGCCGTGGAGTTGGCCCTCACGGAACTGGTCACGAACGTCCACCGCCACGTCCCGGACCGCCGCTGCCAGGTCCTGATCCTGCGCCAGCCCAACGCGATCCGCGTGGAGGTAACCGACCCGAGCCCCCAACTCCCCGCCCCCATCCGCGACTTGCCCCTGGACGCCGAGTCGGGCCGCGGCCTGGTCCTGGTGGACGCCCTCACGGACAAGTGGGGAATCGACCCGGTCGGCCTCCTCGGCAAGACGGTGTGGTTCGAGTGCGCGACGCCGATGGACCTGGACAACATGCCTTGAGCCTCGGCGTCGAGGGCCTCCCGCCGCACCTCCCGTGAGGCCCTCAGTCCTCCACCAGCCCACGGAGGAACGCGGCGAACGACTCCGCGATCCGCCGAGGCACCCTGTCCTCGTCGACGTACGCCACCGCGGGCTCCCCTTCGGGGCCGCACCCGGAATAGTCGAGCATCACCGTGTCGTGCCCGCCGGAGGGGGTGAGGCCGAAGACGACACCGATCTCGGGGTAGCCCCATTCGGCGATCATGTCGGGGGACAGGACGTCGATGCCGTCGGTGCCGCCGACTCCCCAGATCGCCTCGACGCTGATGTGGTCCGGTGCCCACGAGGTGGGGAACGCGGTGGGGAAACGGGTGTTGCGCAGCAGACCCCCGTTCTGGACGGACAGCAGGTCGACGTAGCTCCGGGGCAGACGGACCCCGAGTGCGGCCTCGGCCCGCCTGATCATCCCGGGGTCGAGCGGCGGGCCGATCCAGTCGGAGGCGTCAGCCAGGAGAAGGTGCTGCAACGGTTTTCTCCGGTTCTCTGTCCTGTTCCTGCGCCGCGACCTTCGTCACCATCCGGGCGCGGGGGCCCATGAAGGCGTAGGACAGTCCGAAGCCGGCGAGGACGACGGCCGCGCCGCCGGCCGCGTCGAGGATCCAGTGGTTGCCTGTGGCAACGATGGCCGAGACCGTGAAGAGGGGGTGCAGGAGGCCCAGGGCCTTCATCCACCACTTCGGGGCCACGATGGCGATGACGAGGCCGCACCAGAGGGACCAGCCGAAGTGGAGGGACGGCATGGCGGCGTACTGGTTGGTGAGGGCCGTCAACGTGCCGTAGTCCGGCTTGGAGAAGTCCTGGACGCCGTGGACGGTGTCGATGATGCCGAGGGAGGGCATCAGGCGCGGGGGCGCGAGGGGGTAGAGCCAGAAGCCGACCAGGGCCAGGAGGGTCGCGAAGCCCAGGGACGCGCGCGCCCAGCGGTAGTCGACGGGGCGGCGCCAGTAGAGGACCGCGAGGACCGTCAGCGGGACGACGAAGTGGAACGACTCGTAGTAGAAGTCGAAGTAGTTGCGCAGCCAGGAGACGCCGACGACCCAGTGGTTGACGGCGTGCTCGATGTCGATGTGCAGGAAGCGCTCGATGTCGAGGATCTGCTGCCCGTGCTCCTCCGCGCGCACGCGCCCGCCGGAGTTCGTGCCGCCGGTGGCCGCGAGACGGACCTTCTGGTACGCCGCGTAGGTGACGCGGATGAGGAGCAGTTCGAGGAGGAGGTTCGGCCGGGACAGCACGCGCCGCATGAACGGCAGCAACGGCACCCAGGAGAAGCGCGCGGGCACGGGCGCGGCGTACTGCGTGGGCGTCGGCGCGGCGTACAGCGGGTCCTTGCGGGACAGGAACGGCAGGAACGTGGCGGCGGCGATCGCGGCGAACAGGACGATGTTGTCGCGGACGGGGTACAGGGCGGCCATGTTCGGCAGCATCATCTTCGCGGGCAGCGTCATCACCAGGACGACGGCGACGGGCCACACGTACCGGTCGGAGGCCCGCTTCCCGACCCGCCCGACGACGGCGAGCAGCACCCACAGCAGCTGGTGCTGCCAGGTGGTCGGCGACACGGCGATGGCGGCGCACCCGGTGATCGCGACGGCGAGCAGCAACTGGCCGTCCCGCGCGTAGCGCACGGCACGGCGTACGCCGAGGGCGGCGACGACGGCGCCGAGCGCGAGGAACAGGCCGATTTCGAGCGGCCCGTTCATCCCGAGGCGCAGGAGCGCGCCGTGCAGGGACTGGTTCGCGAGGTCGTCGGCCTTGCCGCCGAGCCCGGTGCCGGCGATGTGGTGGACCCAGTACGTGTACGAGTCGTGCGGCATCGCGGCCCAGGCGAGCAGCGTGGCCGCGCCGAACGTCCCTACGGCCGTCGCCGCCGCCCGGCGTCTGCGCGTGAACCACAGCAGCGCGGCGAAGAGCAGGACGGTCGGCTGGAGGGCCGCGGCGACGCCGATGAGGACGCCGCCGGCGTACTTCCCGCGCGCGACGAAGCAGCCGAGGAGGACCAGCAGCACCGGGATGATGCTGGTCTGGCCGAGCCACAGGGTGTTGCGGACGGGCAGGGAGAGCATCAGGAGGCTGATGGCGACGGGGGCCGCGAGGAGGGCCGTACGGCGGCTCACGGGCTGCGGGAGGGCGCGCGCGGCGACGACGCCGAGGGCGGCGACCAGCAGCAGCGTGCCGAACGTCCAGCCCCAGCCGAGGGCCTGTTCCGCGGCCTTCGTGAGGGGCTTGAGGACGAGGCCGCCGAAGGGGGTGCCGGTGAACTGCGTGGAGTCGTACAGCGAGCCGTTGACGTGCAGCACGCCGTTCTGGCCGACCCAGGTCTCCAGGTCGGTCAGGCGCTCCCCGCGCGGGGTCGACAGGACGGCCGCGACCTGCCGTACGGCGAGGACCGCCACGAGCAGCCACAGGCCGATGCGGGCCGCGCGCAGACGCGCCTGTCGTGCGTCCGCGGGGTCGACGGCACTCGCCCCGAAGGGTTCCGCCGGTCGCCCGCTGTGCTCCGCATTCGCCACGGCTGGTAGGCCTCCCGCCCCGTTCGTTCGTTCCCGCTTGTCTGGTGGTTCTCCCGGAGGCCCACCAGGGGTTTCCTCCGGACGAACCCTACGGGCACGCCTCTCCCCCTGACAGAGACGCAGGTCACCCCTGCTTCACCTGGCAGCCCTTCTCCTTTTGTCCGGAAGACGATAGTGCGTGTCCGGGCAGGTCGCGCCCTCGGGGGCTGTTTTCGCCCGTCTCATGGGCGGGATTTGAATCGGCGCCGAACGGAAGCCCCGCCGCGCCCGTACCGTCGTAGACCCGCGCGGGTCACAGCACTACGAGTAGTGACGGATGACTACGGAGGGCTTCGGGCATGGTGGTCGGTTTTCCGTGGAGACGACCGGGAGCGGAGAAAGGTTCATCCCCGCCCTTACGCGCGCGTGCGCTGGCCGCTCTCCTGCTGCCGGCCGTTCTCCTGCCGGTGGCTCCCGCGTACGCGGGAGCCACCGGCAGCAGAACGGCCGGCATCAGGAGCGCGGCCAGCGCACGCGCGCGTCAGGTCGGGGATGAACCTTTCTCCGCTCCGGGTCT